>JAZQTI010000055.1:0-23202 GCA_045630665.1 Candidatus Scatovivens sp. | reverse complement strand
TCTTAAAAGTTCTTTTTCTGTATGTAAATCTATAATTTGTGTTCCATTTCCAAAGATTCCATAATCAGCTTTTAATTTATCACATACTTCTTTTGAAACTGAATAAGTTTTTCCAGTACAAATTGAAAACTTTATTTTATTTTTATGAAGTTTCTTTATGGCATCAAAATTCTTTTTTGATATAGAATTATTTTTATCTATAATAGTACCATCTAAATCACTAACTACTAATTTTATACTCATTATTTTACATCCTTTACAAAAAAATCGTCGATTGTTACATCGACGATTTTGCTTTTATTTTTCTACAAAGTGTATTGTTGTGTCAACAAGATCTGATGTATTTACTGCATCTATAGATAAGATTTTATATTTTTGATATTTATAATTACTATTTACTTTGAAAGTAAATGTTACATCATAAGTAGATTTAACTGAATCTAAAGTTCTTGTAACTTTTGCAGTTGCAGTATAAAGATTGCCTTCTTTGTTTGAAACTGTTACATCAGTACATTCATATTTTTCTTTTGAAATGGTTGCATAATCAGCCCCATAAACATAAGAGTTGCTACGTGCTGTATAACCAATATAATTCTTATAAGATGATATTTTACTAACAGTTGAATAATCTTTTATAGTTAATTCACTTAAGAATTTATGAATATTTTCAACTGAAGAAGCATAAGTTGTATCAATTTCTAATGTTGAAGATTTGTTAGATTTTGATGTGAAATATTGTTGAGCAATATATAGTAAAATTGTATTACTTTCTAATGTTTCTTCTTCTAAAGATAATCTGTTAATACCAATTGCAATTTGATCAACAAATTCTGCAACTTCTTTTGTATCTACATCAGTAAATACTGTTGGAGTAATTGTTGTATTAATTACTGGCTCTGGTTCAGGTTCTGGTGTTACTACAGGTTGTTCTATAGTAGTATTAGAATCTTTAACTGGTGTTTCTTCTGTTTTATCAGAGACTAATTCATCAAGTTTATCTTCATCAACAACTAATGTTCCTTTTCCATTTTCTTTTGGAATGTCTTTATCATCAGTGTTTGCTTGATTAAATATTGTTGTTATCGAAATTGGAGTTTGTCTTACAACACCTAAATAAATATTAAATCCTACTGAAATTATTAAAAGTAGAAGAAGTAATATTATAATTTTTTGTTGTTTATAAGTATATTTTTTTACTTTAATTTTTGATTGTTCCATATAAACAGAAAAATTATCAAAAACTGGTTGACTTACTAATTTGTCTGCTTGGAATGTTTTTTTGATAAAATCATCTTGTTCTTGGTGTAATTTTTTTAATCCATCCATTATAAATCAACCTCCTTATTTTTAATCATTTCATAAATTTTAATTCTGTTTTTATCTATTATTGTATTTATAGAAAATTCTGAAGCTCTTAAAATTTTTGAAATATCTTGAACACTAAGATCTGCATAATAATATAATAAAGCTGGAATTCTATGACCTGGTTCTATACTTGTAATGTACTCTTCTACAACAGAATTTCTTCTATATGCTTGGTATTCCATATTTCCGATAGTTGTCTCTGAAATTGAAACTTTATCTGTAATATTAACAGAAATTTCTTTGTTTAATAATTTTCTGTTTGGATCTTTATCATATTTTGCTTTTAATTTTTCACAATCATTAATTAATATTTTTAAAGACCAACATAAAAATTCATGTTCTGTTTTAACGTTAACTACTTCACGGAAAGATTGTGATAATGCACCTTGAATTATTGGGTAGATATCATCATCACTTGTAAAAAATACTCTAGCTGTTTTGTAAAAAATATGATTATATTTTTCAACTAACTCGTTAAAAGCTTGTTTATTTGATTTTTTTGCTTCTTGTAATAAATCCATAATACTCACCTTCATTTTTGAAAATTTTATTCATAAAAATTTTATCACAATAAAAAAAATATAGCAATATTTTAAACAAGGAAAATATTGTTAAAATTCTAATTTTATGTTAATATAATTATGTTAAAAAAAGAAAGTTAAAAGGAATAAGAAATGAGAAATATAAAATTAATAATTGAATATGATGGGAAATCATTTAATGGATGGCAAAAACAACCAAATAAATTAAATATTCAAGGTGAAATTGAAAAAGCAATAGGAGAGATAACTGGTGAAGAAATTGATTTAATTGCTTCTGGAAGAACAGATGCAGGAGTGCATAGTTTAGGACAAACTGCTAATTTTAAAACAGAAAGTTCTATACCAGTAGAAAAATTTGCAATAGCAATAAATTCAAAATTGAAAAAAAGTATTATTATAAAAAAAGCAGAAGAAGTTGATGAACGTTTTCATAGTAGATATTCAGTAAAGTCAAAAAGATATAGATATACAATAAATAATTCTGAAATGGGAACAGCAATTTATAGAGATATGGAATATCATTTTCCAATAAAATTAGATGTTGAAAAAATGCAAGAAGCAGCAAAATATTTTGAAGGAGAACATGATTTTAAGGCTTTTAAAGCAAGTGGAACAAGCAGTAAAAGTAGTGTAAGAACAATTTATAAAGCTGAAGTAAGCTCTAATGAAGATAGAATATATATTGAGCTTACAGGTAATGGCTTTTTATATAATATGGTTAGAATTATTTCTGGAACATTATTAGATGTGGGAATTGGAAAAATAAAACCAGAAGAAATAAAAAATATTATTGAAGAAAAAGAAAGAAGTAAAGCTGGAAGAACTCTACCAGCACACGGGTTATGCTTGATGGAAGTTACTTATTAATAAATGTAGCAATAAAAAATGCAGCAGAATATTATATATAAATACTAAAAAGGAGGTATTTGATATGAATGTTTTGCTGATTTTTTTTGCAATTCCATTAGCAACAATAATCCTTTCTGCAATATTTGAAACATTTATACACTGCCCAATAAAGGTTGCAGGAATATTTTTTTCAATTTTTATTGTAGTAGCTTTTGCATTAGGTGGTTCTGCTGAATTGATTGTTACAGCAATTATTTATTCTATATTAGCACTTACAACTGCTTTGATTATAAGAGCTATATTAAATAGGCAATGTAATCAATATAATAATTGCTTCTATAATAATTCGACGAATGGTTTATTATATAATAATACTGAATTTAGAAGAATAAATAATTTCACTGAAAATAATATAAATAGTTTAAATAATGGTGAATGTGAAAATACAATATTGGAGCCAGCTGATGCTGTGAGTTTTAATAATTTAAATACTCAGAATATGTGTAGAAGATGTAGATAAATTTTATTAAAACTATAATATAAAATGAATTCCTAAATTTTAGGAATTCATTTTTATTTTTATACGAATCTAAATATACTTTGGGTTGAAAACAAAAAAAACTCATGATATAATAATCAAACTAATAGAAGGGGTGGTAACAATAGTTAAAGTAGCAATAATTTCAGATATTCATGGAAATAGTATAGCATTGAAAGAAGTGCTAAAAGATGCTAGAGAAAATGGGGTTAATGAATACATATTTTCTGGAGATTTAGTAAATGATTTGCCTTTTGGAAATGAAACATTGGAAATAGTAAAAAACACAAGTGATAAAGTTTTAAAAGGAAATAAAGAACAATATTTAATAGAGTTCGAAGATGAAAAATATGATTGGAAAAATATACAATTCAAAAATACAAAATTTATGTATGAAGAATTAACAGAAGAAAATAGAAAATATATAAGAAGTTTACCTCATTGTATGGAACTAGAATATGAAGGTGTAAAATTACTAGTAGCTCATGGTTCGCCAAATTCAGTAGAAGAACAAATAAATGAATGGAATGGTGAATTAATAAGAAAATATGCAAATGAATTAACAACAGATGCATTAATTTTTGGACATACTCATGAAAAAATGTGGTATGAATATATAAATAATAAATTAATACTGAATGCAGGGTGTGCAGGAGTTTCACCATATTATAATGGTAAAGCAGAATATGTGATATTAACCATTGATGATGGAGAAATAAAAAACATAGATTTAAAATTAATAGATTATGATATAGAGCTTGTAAAACAAAAAATTATAGAAAGTGGAATTTTAAACGAAGATAAAGTTTTTATGAATTTAACTTTCTGTGGAATGACTGGTAATGGTTTAGCAAGACATAATTTCTTTAAGGAGGCAAAACAAATGCAACTTGAAAGAAATGGAAAATGGTATCAAGATGGAGCTAAAGGTATTTATACATATTTTAAATTATATGATGATGATATTTGGCTAGGATTAGCTCAAAAATATAAAGAGTTTTTTATATTCTAGTAAAATTTTCATAGTATGAGAATTTTACGTAGAAGATAATTATGCGAATTATTAGATTTTCTAGCAATTTGCATTGCGTAGAAAATCTTTAATGCGTATTTTGGTGTTTTAAATAAATTAAAGAGGATAGGACATGAGATTAGATAAATTTTTAAAAGTAAGTAGAGTTATAAAAAGAAGAACTGTTGCAAATGATGCCGCAGATTGCGGAAGAATTGCAGTAAATGGCAAAATAGTAAAACCTAGCTACGAAGTAAAAGTAGGAGATATTGTTGAAATAAAATTTGGAGATAAAGTTTCAAAATTTCAAATAGTAAAAATACCAGTAGGACAAAAGGATTTAGATGAAGTAATAAAAATTTTGTAAAAGGGGAAAAGTTATGCCAGACTTTGTACACTTACATGTCCATAGTGAATATAGTTTACTAGATGGAATGTGTAGAATTAAAGATTTACCAAAAAGAGCAAAAGAACTTGGAATGAAAGCGATAGCTTTAACAGATCATGGTGTTATGTATGGAGCTGTTAACTTTTATAAAGAGTGTGTAAAAGAAGGTATAAAACCAATAATTGGATGTGAAGTATATGTAGCACCAAGAACTAGATTTGATAAAGAATCTGGTATTGATGATGATTACGCACATCTTATTTTGCTTGCAAAAAATAAAACAGGATATCAAAATCTTATAAAATTAGTGTCTATGAGTTTTACAGATGGGTACTATTATAAGCCACGTATAGACTTAGAAATATTAGAACAATATAGTGAAGGACTAATTTGTTTAAGTGCATGTTTAGCTGGTCAAATAAATCAAGCAATACTGAAAGATGACATGGAAAAAGCTAAAGAAATTGCACTTTGGCATAAAAGAGTTTTTGGTGAAGATTATTATTTAGAAATTCAAAATAATGGATTACCAGAACAAGTAATGGTAAATCAAAGATTAATTGGACTTTCAAGAGAACTAGGAATACCTCTTGTTGCTACAAATGATGCACATTATTTAAAACAAGAAGATAGTTATAATCACGAAATTTTACTTTGTATTCAAACAGCTAAGAAAATGACAGATAGTGACAGAATGAGATTTGAAACAAATGAATTTTATATAAAAACATCAGAAGAAATGGCTGATTATTTTTCAAGTGTACCAGAAGCAATTGAAAATACTGTTAAAATTGCAGATAAGTGTAATTTTGATTTTGAATTTGGTGTTACAAAATTACCAAATTATGATGTTCCAAAAGAATTTTCTACACATGAAGAATACTTTAGAAAATTAACTTGGGATGGAATAAAGAAGCGTTATGGTGAAAACTATGATGAATCAGTAAAACAAAGAGCTGAATATGAACTTGGTATAATTGCAAGAATGGGATATGTTGACTATTATCTTATTGTTTGGGATTATATTCATTATGCAAAATCAGTTGGGATTCCTGTTGGACCTGGAAGAGGCTCTGGAGCTGGTTCTATTGTAGCATATGCAATTGGAATTACAGATATAGATCCTTTAAAATACAATTTACTTTTTGAAAGATTTTTGAATCCAGATAGAATTAGTATGCCCGATTTTGACGTGGATTTTTCTGATGAAAGAAGACAAGAAGTAATAGATTATGTGGCAAAAAAATATGGAAGAGACCATGTTTCACAAATTATCACATTTGGTACAATGTCTGCAAAAAGTGTTGTACGTGATGTTGGTAGAGTACTAGATGTTCCATATTCAGATGTAGATAAAATAGCAAAAATGATTCCTTTTGAAGTTCATATGACTTTAGATAAAGCATTAGAACAAAATAGAGAGTTAAAAGAACAATATGATAATGATGAAACTACAAGAAGAATTATAGATATTGCAAAAGGTTTAGAAGGCATGCCAAGAAATGCTTCAACTCATGCATGTGGTGTTGTTATAACAAAAGACCCAGTTGACACATATGTTCCACTTTGTACAAATGATGGGAACGTTGTTGCTCAATATACAATGGTTCTTTTAGAAGAACTTGGACTTTTAAAAATGGACTTTTTAGGATTAAGAACATTAAGTGTTATTGCAAACTGTTTAGATTTAATAAAACAAAACAGAGGAATAGATGTAAAATTCGATGAAAAAATGGATGATATCGAAGTTTATAAATTATGGCAAGAAGGAAAATCTTTTGGAATTTTCCAATTTGAAAGTGCTGGTATCACTTCTTTTATGAAAGAATTGAAACCAGACTGTTTTGAAGATATAGTTGCTGGTGTTTCATTATATCGACCTGGTCCAATGGATCAAATACCAAGATATATAAAAGGAAAATTAAATCCAGGTCATAATGAATATACTCATCAAGCATTAGAACCAATATTAAACGTAACTTATGGATGTATGGTGTATCAAGAACAAGTTATGCAAATAGTTAGAGATTTAGCTGGCTATTCACTTGGTAGAGCAGACTTGGTTAGACGTGCTATGGGTAAGAAAAAACTTGACGTAATGGAAAAAGAAAGAGAAGTTTTTATAAATGGTCAAGTAGATGAAAATGGAAATGTAGAAGTACCAGGTTGTGTAAGAAATGGGATAGATGCAGTTTCAGCAAATAAGATTTTTGATGAAATGTCCGAATTTGCTAAATATGCATTTAATAAATCACATGCTGCAGCATATGCTGTTGTATCATACAGAACGGCATATTTAAAAAAATATTATAAAGAAGAATTAATGGCTGCTACTTTAAACAGCTTTTTAGGAAATTTAGACAAAATTCCAGTATATATTCAAGATTGTAAAGATATGGGAATTGAAATTTTAAATCCAAGTATAAATCAAAGTTATACAAAATTTACTGTTGTTAATAATAAAATTAGATTTGGTCTTGGAAGTGTGAAAAATGTTGGTGTTGCAGTAATAGATAGTATTGTTCGCGAAAGAGAATTAAATGGCCCATACGAAAGTTTTACAAGTTTTTGTGAAAGAGTAAAAAATGAATCAATTAATAAAAGATGTATAGAAAGTTTAATAAAAGCAGGAGCATTTGATGAATTTGGAAAAACAAGAGCTACACTTTTAGCTTCATTTGAGACAATATTAGATACTATAAATAATGAATCAAGAAATAAAATTGCAAATCAAGTTTCAATGTTTGATTTAATGGAAGAGTCTGAAGAAGAATTAGAAGTTCAAAAATATTCATTTATAGAAAAAGAAGAAATGCCGGAAAAAGAACTTTTAATTTTAGAAAAAGAAATGCTGGGTGTTTATATTTCAGGGCATCCATTAGATAAAATTAGAAATGCAATTTCGAAACAAGCTAATATCTCAACTTTAGATATGATAAAAATGAATGATGAGATTGAAGAGTTTGGAGAACCAAAATCATTTAAAGATGGTCAAACAGTAAAATTTGTTGGAGTAATATCTAAAGTAAATAAAAAATTTACAAGAAAAAATACAACAATGGCATTTGTAAATTTAGAAGATTTTTATGGTGCTGCTGAAATTGTAATATTTGATACTGTATATGGAAAAACAAGTCATTTTATCGTTGATGATAATATTGTTTTGGTAGAAGGTAGATTAAGTGTTAGAGAAGATGAACCTGTAAAAATTGTTGCAACAAATGTTAAGGAATTTGTAGAAACAGAAGAAATAGAGATAGAAAAAGAACAAATAAAATTGAATTCGATAAAAACACTTAATATAAATATTAGTAATTTAACAGAAGAACAAAAAACTAGATTAAGAGGTGCGATAAAATTCTTTTCTGGAGATAAAGTAAATGTTAAATTAGAAATAACAGATAATGATGAAATAAAACCTTGTGGAGCAATTTTCTTAACAGATAAAATTTTAGAAGTTTTTAAAGAAATTGTTTCAGAAGAAAATGTGAAAATAGTAAATTAAAATATTGAAAAAAATGAAAAAAAGAGGTATAATTCATACAATAAAATTAAATCTTGGGAGTATAAAATGAGAAAAGAAGACGGGTTGTCTATATTAGGTTTAATATTTTTAATTGTTATTTTACTAGTAATTGCGTTTTTTGCAGTAAATAAAATATTTGGAAAAGGCGGAATGGTAGAAAAATATAAAGAGGCTGATAACGAATATAATAAAACTGAAATAGTAGATAATTTAAATTTAATTATAAAAGAAAAATATGTATTAGATTATAAATATGCTATTGAAAATAATTTAAATCCAGAAGAAGTATGTACAGCAGAAAAGTTTTTTCAATACTTATTAGATAGTGGTTATATAGAACAATTAAAAGATATTAATGATAACCTAGTTCAAGATCAATACTATATAAAACCAGATTCATTAGATACAGATTTAGCTACAAGCGCTATAAACGAAAATGGTTCTGAAAGTAATGGAACTAAAGTTTATAAAATTAAAAAATTAGAAAATGAATATAAAATTTATTTTGTAGATAAATATGGTGATGAAGAATTAGTAGGAGAACTAATTATAGATCCAGAAAAATTAAAAGATAAATAAAATAACAAAGAAGTTTCCTTATAAGAAGGGAACTTCTTTTTGGTAAAAAATAAAAAACAGTCAATAAAATGACTGTTTTTATTTTATTTAGTTTAATCCATAAATATTTTGTTCGATTAATGTATTTACTCTTTTTACAGTTTTTGGATTATCAGAATTTTTTGCATTTTCAATAAATTCTGGATGATCAATTAAAAATTGTTTCATTGAACCATCTGGATCTTGTTTGAAATTTCTAAGCATTGTTAATTGTTCATCATTTATAACTCCAAGTTCTTTTGCTGTAGTAAATAAAGAATCATCAATTTGAAGTAAAGAGTGAACTTTTACACCATCATTTGTTAATGTTTCTGTTCCACCTTGCATTCTATCAACTGCAAATATACTCCAAACAATGTTTGACCCTAAATTTTTGATAGCTGGAATCCAAGCTCTTGTGAAACTTGCAGATTGATTTAAAAGATCTGCTAAGTGTAAGAATTTTTTGTTTTCGATATTTGAAACTGGTTCAGATGTAGAAAAATCACTATTACTTACTACAGTTGTTAAATCTTTATATATTGTAACATGAGGTTTATTTAAAAGATAAGCCATTATATTTGAAAAATACCAATCTCTTCTTTCTCCACCAGAGATATAGTCAATATTGTCAACACCTATGTTATTTTCAATATAATCTTTCATTTGATCAATAACATATTTATAAATTTCATTTGTGTTGTAGTGATCTAAAACTTTTTTAAAGATGTGTTCTGGAATATCAGTTTTACTTTCATTTTCAAGTTCTGAATCAATAAATGCTAAAAGATCTTTTGAATCTTGCTCACTTCCATAAAGATAATCTGCATTTATAAAGTAAGGACCGATTTTTCCAGATGTATACCAAAATGGATTGTTTTCTTCTGCAACTTTAAATGCATTTGTTTCAAATAATAATGACATTAATTTACTCATATTAATTTGTACCTCCAAAATATTTAATTTTAATAATAAAATCAATATCAAAAATAATTTTGATGATGATTTAATTTTGCACAAAAAAATACATTTTATTTAAATGTATTTTTTTTATAATATAGCAAATATAAGATTTTGTCAATTAGTGAGATGTCCTTTTTAAGGATATTTATGTAATAAAAGCAAATAAAATAATTAATGTGAAAGCCTTGTAAATTTTGAAAAAATAGTAATTTTAAAAGAAAATTTTATTGAAAATATATACAATAAATGATAGAATGAGAAAAAATTATGTCGGAGGTAAAAGATGAGCATTTTATTCAAAAACGGAACAGTTGTAGACTATGCAAACAAACTAGAGAAGAAACTAGATATTCTAGTAGAAGGAGATAAAATTGCTAAAATTTCTGAAAATATTTCAGTAGAAGCTGACCAAATTATTGATTGCTCAGGTTATGTTATTATGCCTGGGATGATTGACGTTCATTGCCACTTAAGAGAACCAGGTGGAGAACATAAAGGAACTATAGAAACAGAATCAAAAAGCGCTGTTGCTGGAGGATTTACTACTATTTGCCCAATGCCAAATACTAATCCAACTCCAGATAGCGCTATTGTTTTGCAACAAATTATAAATAGAGCAAAAGAAGTAAACTTATGTAATGTGCTTCCATTCTCAAGTGTAACAAAAGGAGAAAAAGGAGAAGAACTAGTAGACTTCAAATCTCAACTTGAAGCTGGAGCAATAGCATTTTCAGATGATGGAATGCCAATTGAAAATGCAGCAATGATTAGACAAGCTATGTTTGAAGCTAATAAATTAGGTTCATTTATTTCAGAACATTGTGAAGAAAAATCAGTAGCAGCAGGTGCAATAAATGCAGGACCTATTGCTAATAAGTTAGGAGTAAAAGGAGTGTATCCTGAAGCTGAAGAAATTATGGCTGCTAGAGATATTGTTCTTGCAGAAACAAATCAATTAAAAACACATATCTGTCATATAAGTACAAAAACAACTGTAGATACAATTAGATCTGCAAAACAAAGAGGAGTAAAAGTAACATGTGAAACATGTCCTCATTATTATAGCTTTACAGTTGAAGAAGTATTAGAATCAGGTGTAAATGCAAAAATGAATCCACCTTTAAGAGAAGAAAAAGACAGATTAGCAATTATAGAAGGAATTAAAGATGGAACTATAGATTGTATAATAACAGATCATGCTCCACATGCTGAGGAAGAAAAAGCAAGAGGTTTAGAAAAAGCTCCAAATGGAATAATTGGATTTGAAACAGCTTTAGGAGCTACAGTAACAAATTTAGTTATGCCAGGACACATATCTTACCAAGATATGGTTAGAGTAATGTCATATAATCCTGCTAAATTATTAGGAATTGACAGAGGAGAAATAGCAGAAGGAAAAGTTGCTGATTTAACAATATTTGATCCAAATAAAGAATATGTATATACAAAAGAAAACATTGTTTCAAAATCAAAAAATACACCATGGATTAATAAAAAATTAAAAGGACAAGTTAAATATACAGTTGTATCAGGAAGAATTGTTTATGAGAAAAATTAAATAATTTAAATTTGCAAAAAAGATTTTCAAAAATTAGGAGGAAAAATGAAAAACGCAATAGATATATTAATAGACAAAATTAAAGAAACAAACAATCCAACAGTTATGGGATTAGATCCAAGATATGAAATGCTTCCAGAATGTATAAAAGCAAAATATGGAACTGATGTAAAAAGTGTTTGTGAAGGAATATTAGAATATAACAAAGCATTAATAGATGCCACATGTGACATTATTCCAGCAGTGAAACCACAAATAGCTTTTTATGAAATGTTTGGAGTAGATGGAGTTGAATGTTTTAAACAAACATGTAAATATGCAAAAGAAAAAGGAATGATAGTAATTGCTGATATAAAAAGAGGAGATATTGGAACAACAGCAGCAGGTTATTCAAATGCATATTTAGGAAAAACTTTAGTTGGAGATAAAGAAGAAAGTTTTTATGATATAGATTGGGTAACAGTTAATCCATACTTAGGAATTGATGGTGTAAAACCATTTATAGAAGATTGTAAAAAATATAATAAAGGAATTTTCATTTTAGTAAAAACTTCAAATAAATCTTCAGGAGAATTACAAGATTTAAAATTAGAAGATGGAAAAACAGTATATGAAAAAGTAGCAGAACTTGTAAATTCATGGGGAGAAGAACTAATTGGTGAATATGGATACAGTTCTGTGGCATCTGTTGTTGGAGCTACATATCCAGTTCAAATGGAAAATTTAAGAAAAATTATGCCTCATTCATATTTCTTAATTCCAGGATATGGAGCACAAGGTGGAAAAGCTGAAGATTTAGCTGTAGGATTTGAAAATGGACTTGGGGGAATTGTAAATGCATCAAGAAGTTTAATGTGTGCATTTAAAGCAGACAGATGGAAAGATAAGTATTCTGATAGTCAATATGCTGAAGCAACAAGAGCTGAAGCTATTCGTATGAGAGATGAATTAAATGCTGTTATAAAATAGTAATTAATTTTTAAATTCACAATATATATTTATAGATTACATGAAGATAAAGGAGAAAACAGGATGTTAGAAATTAGTACAGTAAATAAAGGTGCAGAACTTGTTTCTGTAAAAGTAGATGGCATTGAAAAAATGCATGATGGAGTAGAGTTTTGGAATAGACATAGTCCAGTATTATTTCCGATTGTTGGAAAATTAAAAGATGGAAAAACAATAATAGATGGAAATGTTTATGAAATGGGACAGCATGGGTTTGCAAGAGACATGGAATTTGAAAAATTAAGTGAAAATTCATATGTATTAAAATCTAATGAAGAAACTCATAAAAAATATCCATACGAATTTGAACTTTACATTTCACATGAAGTACAAAAAAATAAAGTTATAACTAAATATAAAGTTGTAAATAAAGATAATAAAACAATGTTGTTTGGTCTAGGAGGACATCCAGCATATGCTTGTGAATATTCAAGTGGAAAATATAGATTAGAATTTGAAGATATTGAAGATAAATTAGAAATATACCAATTAGAAGAAGGGTTGTTAAAATCTAATCCAGAAAAATTAAGCAAATATTTTAGAGAAAATAGAATTTTCTTAGATAAAAAAACATTTGAAAAAGATGCTTTAATAATTAAAAATATAAATTCTTCAAAAGTATATTTAAAAACAGAAACAAAAACAATATTAGCTTTTGAATTTAAAAAATTCCCTTATTTAGGAGTTTGGTCAAAACCAGGAGCACCATTTGTTTGTATAGAACCATGGTTTAATACAACAGATTCAGTGGATGCATCAGGAAAATTTGAAGATAAAGAAAATATAATAAAATTAGAACCAAATAACGAATTTAATTGTGAATATAGTGTAGAATTTTTCTAAAAAATAAAAGGAGTGAAAAATATGGTATTAGTTGATAAAGAAATTGAAGAACTAGTAAATCAGGGATTACTTATCACACATAATTACAAAAAAGAAAATTTAGGATGTGTTTCTTATGATTTAACAATTGACAATATTATTGCAGAAGATAATATTACAGAAGAATATATATTGAAACCACATGAATTTGTAATTATAAAAACAAATGAAGAATTGAAACTTCCAAATAATTTAATCGGAAGAATTGTTGAGAAAAATTCTTTATTAAGATTAGGATTATTTGTTTCAGGCCCTGTATATCAACCTGGCCATCAAACATATAGTTTTTTAAGAGTATATAATATGAATAAGTCAGAAATAAAATTACAAAAAGATTTTAAAATAGCTCAAATATTTTTTGAAACATTAACAAATACTCCAAGTGAAACTTATGATAAGAAAGAAAATGCATCTTTTAATAATGAAGATAAATATTTAAAATATGGTAAATATAATGACCAATACAACAATTTAAAAAACAACTAATTAATTTAAAATAGGAGGAAAAAATGGGAGTAAAAGTAAATTGCGAATTATTAAGAAAAGAAATGCTTGTGGAAGGTATATATAAATTTACTGTAAAATCACATGAAATAGCAAGTCAAGCAAAAGCTGGACAATTTTTAGAAATAAAAGTTTCTGAAACAGGTGAACCTTTTTTAAGAAGACCAATTAGTATTTATAATATAAATAAAGAAGCTGATGAGGTGGAATTTATTTTCCAAGTAAAAGGAAGAGGAACAGAATTATTAGCTGCTAGAAAAATTGGTGACTACATTGATATTATGGGACCATTAGGAAATGGACCATTTAAATTAGAAGGATATAATAATGTTGCTATATTAGGTGGAGGAATTGGAGTATATCCTTTATATGAACTTGCAAAAGAATTAAAAGGAAAATCAAATTTAAATGTATACTTAGGATTTAGAGATAAATCATTAGTAACTTGTGAAAAAGAATTTGAAGAGATTGGACTAAATAAATTAGTTGTAACAACAGATGATGGAAGTTATAAAGAAAAAGGATTTGCAATAGACTTTTTGAAAAAAGATAATGAAGAACATAAAGTTGATATGATATTTGCATGTGGACCACTTCCAATGCTTAGAGCTCTTAAAGCATATGCAGCTGAAAATAATATACCATGCCAAGTTTCTTTAGAAGAAAGAATGGGATGTGGAGTTGGAGCTTGTTTAGGATGTGCAGTAAAAGTTGTGTCTGGAGAAGAACCAAGATATGGACATGTATGTAAAGAAGGTCCTGTATTTAATGCAGCTGATGTGGAATTTTAGGAGTTAAAAATGGAAACAGAAATTAATATATTAGGAAAAAAGTTTGATAAGAAAAAACTTGTGAGTTTTATAAAAATTTCTGCTAAAATAGGTTTAATTTTCTTAATTTTAGGAAGTATATTTTTATTAACTCATTCTGTACTATTAAGCCCTGATGATTATAACTATACTTTTGTACAAGGTTCGTTTATGCAAAAAAGGGTAGATAGTTTAGAAAATGCTTTAGAAACTGCTAGATTTTTTTATAACAATTGGACAGGAAGAGTATTACCTCATGTTCTAATTGGTATTTTTAGAAATTTAAATCCATTATTTTTTGAAATAATAAATAGTATAGTATTTATTATTTTTATAATAGGAATTACAAAAGTTTTGAACAAAAAATCAAGCTTTCTATCAATATTAGCAAGTTTTGGTTATTTGGCATTTAGCAGAATGTTTGGTGAAAAAGTTGGATGGTTAAGTGGAACATTTAATTATTTATGGCCAGCAACATGCTTAGTTATTTTTATTTATAATTATTATAATTATTTTAAAGAAGAAAAAAAATTAAATATTTTACAAAAAATACTTTTAATATTATTTGCTTTTATAGTAGGATTTACACATGAAAATGTAGCATTTGTAGGTGGAGCATTTTTAGTATGTTTATTATTATTTAATATAAAAAAATGCTTAAAATTCGAAAAAAATAAAAAAATTGTTTTAATATTAACATTTATAACATTTTGTTTTGGTGCATTTGCAACAATTTTTGCACCAGGAAACTTTACTAGAATTGATCAAACAGATACAAATTTTTCATGGAATTTCTTAAATAATTATAAAGAAAATAAATGGCCTCTACTAACTGTTTTTGTAAGCATGATTGTTGTATTTGTAATAACAAATATAAATAAAATTAAAGAAAAAAATATAAAATTAAAAGAATATGATTGGGCAATAATAAAAGAAGAATTTTTACATTTTATTTTACCAGCTTTTATTGCAACAATTCCAATGGCTATAATTTCATATTTTCCACCAAGAGCATTTCTAGCATATGAAACTATGTTTATGATTGTTCTTGCAAAAAATGTATCATATATATTTGAACATTTTGAAAAATATGAAAAAACAATTGCTGTAATATCAATTGTTTTAACATTATTTGTTTTTGAAAAATTTTCTCCAAGTACTCTTGGACAAATTAATTATATAATTCCTTATAAAAAAGCTTTAACAACTCAACTAGAAACAGCAAAACAAAAAGGTGAAAAGGATGTTGTAGTAAGTAAATTTGAATTTCTACAATGGATACATAGAGAAGATGGAATAAATATAGATAATTTCTTTCCAGAACTTATTTATAAAATGCCTGTAAATGTGCTTATTGCACAATATTATGGATTTGACAGAGTAACAGCAATTGGAAATGAAGAATATTTAATTGAAGTTCAAGTTGATACTGAAGGAATAAACAAGTATGAAGTTATAGATATTGAAACTGGGGAAGCAGTTCAAAAAATGGAATATGATAATTTTGTTAGATATCCAATTCCAAAAGATAAATTAGGAAAACACAAATTAAAAGCAGTAGATGGAAATTTAGAAGAATTAGTATTAGATTACCAAGTGCAATTTGTTGGTGGAGAATTAACAAAAGAAGAAGTAAAAATTGAAGATTTAATAATAAAATAAAAGGAGAGTGTTTTATGAATACAGAAGTAAATTTATGTGGTATTAAAATGAAAAATCCAGTAACAGTTGCCTCTGGTACATTTGGATATGGAAGAGAATATGCAGAATATATTGACTTAAACAAATTAGGTGGAATTATAACAAAAGGAACTTCTTTAAAATTAAGACCAGGAAATCCAGCACCAAGAATTTGTGAAGTTCCAGGTGGAATGTTAAATAGTATAGGACTTCAAAATCCTGGTGTAGAATATTTTGCAGAAAACGATTTACCATGGCTTAGACAATTTGATACAAAAATTATCGTAAATGCTTGTGGAAGTACAATTGAAGATTATGTAGAATTATGTAGAATTTTAAATAAATTAGATATTGATGGAGTTGAATTAAATCTTTCTTGTCCAAACGTAAAAGCTGGGTGTTTAGCTTTTGGAACAAGCTATGAAGGGGTAAAAGAAGTAACTTCTCAAGTAAGAAAAGTTTTAACAGATAAACCATTAATAGTAAAATTAACTCCAAACGTAACAGATATAACAGCACCTGCAAAAGGGGCTGAAGATGCAGGAGCTGATGGTGTTTCTGGAATAAATACTTTATTAGGTATGAAGATTGATATAGATAAAAGAAGACCAGTTTTAGCTAATAATACAGGAGGATATTCAGGACCTGGTATAAGATCTGTTGGTGTAAGAATGGTATATCAAATGTCAAAAGCAATAAATATTCCAATATTAGGTATGGGTGGAATAATGAATGGTGATGATGCTATTGAATATATGTTAGCTGGTGCCACAGCAGTTTCAATTGGTGCAGGAAATTTTGCAGATCCAGAAACTGCAATAAAAACAATAGAAGGTATTGAAAAATATATGAAGAGACACAATATAGAAGATATTAATTCTATTATTGGAACTGTGCAAATGAATTAATAAAAGGAAGAGAGATTACAATGGGAGCTTTAGTATTCGTTGTTATAGGAGCTTTATTAGTTGCTTATATAATATTTGAATTTAATAAATTTGTAGAACTAAGAAATAAAGTTAGACAATCAAAATCTTCAATTGAGGTTTATTTAAATAAAAGATTTGATTTGATTCCTAATTTGGTTTCTTGTGTAAAAGGTTATATGCAACATGAAGCAGATACATTATCAAAAATGTCTATTGATAGAATTAGATTTGAAAAAGATGCTAATTTAAAAGAAGGCGTAAAACTAGCAAAAGAATTTAATAGAATTATGGCTGTTGGAGAAGATTATCCAGAATTAAAAGCAAGTGAACAATTCTTAAGATTACAAAAAGCACTTTGTGAAGTTGAAAGTCAACTTCAAGCTGCAAGAAGAGTTTATAATGGAGATGTAACTTTATACAACACAACAATTTCAACAATTCCTTCAAATATAGTTGCAAGTTTATTTGGATTTAAAGAAGAAGAATTGTTTGAAATGGAAGAATATAAAAAAGAAAATATAGAAATTGAACTATAAAAGAGGATAAATTGTGGAAAAAGAATTTGAAGCAAGCTTTGAAGAAGCTTATGAGAAAGTAAAAATGACATGTACAGATACTTTAAATGAAGTAAAAAAAGAAAATAATAAATTTTTACTAAAAGTATTAATAGTACTAATTATTTTAAATATAATTGTTGCAGTTGTTCCAGAAATAAGATTTGTAATAAGTTTAAGTATTTGTTTATCAATCTGTGTATTAATATTCTTATATTCTATAGGAAATAAAAATTATGGAAAAATCTATAAAGAAAATGTTATAGAACAATTGATAAAATCATATAATGAAAGATTTTATTATGATCCCAAAATGGGAATTGCAAAAATAGATTATAGTTTAGCACAATTTGATGAAAAATATGATATATACGAATCTGAAGATAGAATATTTGGAAGATTTGATAAAGGTGATAATTTTCAACTTTCAGAAGTTGCTATTTTAGAATTAAAGAAAAGTAAAGATTCAAAAGGAAGAACAGTAACAACAAAAAAACAAGTATTTAGAGGAATGTATGGACTAGTTAGATTAGAAAGAAATACATTATCAACAATACATATAACAAGTACAAATCCAAAAAATAGATTTATTAAACATAGAGTTGAAGTTGATTCAAGTGAATTTGAACAATATTATGATTGTTTAACAAGAGATAGAATTGATGCAATGAGAATCTTTACACCAGATCTAATTGAAAAATATGTAGATCTTGTAAGAGATAATAAATATGGAATTGAATTAAAAATCCGTGATGATATGCTATTTTTTAGATATAAAACAAATCAGGTTTTTGAGCCACCAATGTTTAAGAGTGGACTAGAAAAAGACTTTTTAAAGAAAAATTATAGAATAATATTTTATCCATTGAATATTATGAAATCTACAGTTGATGCAGTACATGAAATATATTAATTGAAGAAAAAACTTGATTTATTTAAAAAATTATGTTAATATATAAAACATAGTTAAAGACGTTGAAAAAGAGGAGTAAGTAAAAACTACTAGAAAGAGAAAAGAAGTGATTCGCTGAGAGCTTCTTATAGAAAGATTTACTGAATGTAGCTTTGGAGTCGATATTCTGAAAATAACTTTAAGAATATCCGCGTAAGTTGCGTTAAAAACTTTAATGAGATGATTATTTTTCTACAAAATATATTAGGTGGTAAATAAGTTTTATGATATATTAAATTGAAAAATAGTTAATTAAGGTGGTACCGTGATTTTGATAAATCGCCCTTATACGTTTAGTATAAGGGCTTTTTTGTTTTTATACTAGACCCAAAAATTAAATTTAAAGGGAGGAAAAATAATGAACGAAAAACACAAATTAGCAGACAAATTTAACCCAAAAGAATTTGAAGACAAATTATATGAGGAGTGGGAAAGCAAAGGTTTCTTTAAACCATCAGATGATAAAACCAAAGAACCTTATTGCATAATGATGCCACCACCAAATGTAACAGGAAAACTTCATATGGGACATGCTCTTGATGATACAATTCAAGACGTTTTAATTAGATATAAAAGAATGAGAGGGTACAGAACTTTATGGCTTCCTGGAACCGACCATGCTGCTATTTCTACAGAAATGAAAGTTGTTCAAAAACTAAAAGCTGAAGGAAAATCAAAAGAAGATTTAGGAAGAGATGGATTTCTAGATGAAGCTTGGGGTTGGACAAAAGAATATGGTGGAATTATTCAAAAACAACAAAGAAAACTTGGATGTTCTTGTGACTGGGAAAGAAACAGATTTACTTTAGATGAAGGAATGTCTGATGCCGTTTTAGAACAATTTATAAATTTATATAATAAAGGTTTAATTTATAAAGGAAAAAGAATGGTTAACTGGTGTACAAGTTGTAATACTTCTATATCAGATGCTGAAGTTGAATATAAAGAAGAACCATCACACTTATGGCACATTAGATATAAAATAACAGGAACAGAAAATGAATATATAGAAGTTGCAACAACAAGACCTGAAACAATGCTTGGAGATACAGCTGTAGCTGTTCATCCAGATGATGAGAGATATAGCCATTTAGTTGGAAGAACATGTATACTTCCAATTATGAATAAAGAGATTCCAATTATAGCAGACGATTTTGTTGAAATGGAATTTGGAACAGGATGTGTAAAAATTACACCTGCACATGATATGAATGACTATCAAGCTGGGTTAAGACACAGATTAGAATTTATTGAAGTATTTGATAAAGACTTCAAAATGGGAGATTTAGTTCCAGAATATAAAGGAATGGAACTTAAAGAAGCAATATTAAAAATTGTTGAAAAACTAGATGAAATTGGAGCATTAGTAAGTACTGAAGACTATACACATAATGTTGCAAAATGTGAAAGATGTAAAAATACAATTGAACCAAAAGTTTCAGAGCAATGGTTTGTAAGTATGAAAGATTTAGCAAAAAGGGCAGCAGACAGTGTTAGAAATGGAGATGCTAAATTTGTACCTCAAAGATATGAAAAACAATATTTCCATTGGCTTGACAATATTCAAGATTGGTGTATTTCAAGACAACTTTGGTGGGGACACAGAATACCAGCATATTATTGCGAAGAATGTGGTGAAATACATGTAGCAAAAGAAATGCCAGAAAAATGTACAAAATGTGGAAGTACAAAATTAGTTCAAGATCCAGATACATTAGATACATGGTTCAGTTCTGCTTTATGGCCATTTAGTACATTAGGTTGGCCAAATGAAGAAAGTCAAGACTATAAAGATTTCTATCCAACACAAACATTAGTAACAGGATTTGATATTATAACATTCTGGGTTTCAAGAATGATGACACAAGGTTTAGAATTTACAAATCAAGTACCATTTAAAGATATATTAATACATGGTATTGTCAGAGATAGTCAAGGAAGAAAAATGTCTAAAACATTAGGCAATGGAATTGACCCATTAGATGTAATAGATCAATATGGAACAGATAGTTTAAGATTTTCACTTCTTTCTGGAACAACAATGGGAAATGATATTAGATTCATGCCAGAAAAATTAGACCAAGCTGCAAACTTTGCAAATAAAATTTGGAATGCAGCAAAATTTATCACAATGAACTTAGCAGATGATGAAAAAGTAAGAGAATTTTGCTATGAAGTTTATGAAAAAGAACATAAATATAATCCAGAACTTTTAAGAATTGAAGATAAATGGATTTTAAATAAATTTGATAAATTAGTTCAAGAAGTAAGCAAAAACCTAGATAATTATGATTTAGGAATTGCTGTTGATAAAATTTATGGATTTATGTGGAATGAATTTTGCGATTGGTATATTGAAATGGTTAAACCAAGAATTTATAGTGAAGATGAAACAACAAGAGTTGCTGTTAGTGATATACTAAATCATGTATTTAGTTCAGCTTTAAAATTATTACATCCATTTATGCCATTTGTAACATCTGAAATTTATTCAAAATTAATTTGTTTTGGAACAGAAGATTTAATGGTATCAAATTGGCCAACAATAAGAGAAGAATTCGTGTTTGATAAAGAAGAAGCAATAATAGAAAAAATTAAAAAACTTATTGTTGAAATTAGAAATATAAGAACAAAAATGAATGTTCACCCAGCAAAAAAATCAAAATTAATGATTATTTCTAATGATATAGAAAAAGAAATTAAAGAAGCCGAAGAATTTTTAAGCAAACTTGGTTTTGCAAATGAAATCATAATAGTAAAAGATGAAGGGGAAGTTCCTCAAAATGCAGTATCAATAGTTGTTGATGATTTGAAAGTATTTATACCTTTTGAAGAATTAGTTGATATTGAAGAAGAAATAAAAAGACTAGAAGGTGAAAAAACAAAACTTGAAGCAGAAGTATTAAGAGGTGAAAAAATGCTTTCAAATCCTGGATTTGTTAATAAAGCACCTGAAAGCAAAGTAAATGAAGAAAAAGCAAAACTTGAAAATTATAAACAAATGTTAAAAACAGTTGAAGAAAGACTTGCTTCATTAAAATAAAAAATTACTCCACAATATTTATTATTGTGGAGTTTTTTTGTGAATTTGAATTATTATGTAAATTGTGGTATAATACAGGTGAGAGACTTTAAGTCTTTTTCTTGATTGGTGAAATTTCCACTTCAATTGAAGTGTTTATATAGTAACTTGTGAACAATGGTTAGAAGTTGAAAGGAAAGGTGATCGTTTTGAGGGTGTAGACAATCTTGGCGTATTTATCTGGTTACTTTGGTACTCTAGCAACAATCAAGTGAGGTTTTGGACATGAAGAAGTTTTTGAGAACTCTGGTAACTGTGGTACTTATGGTACTGATGCTTTGCACTTCTACTACTGTGGCAATCGCAGCAAATGCCACTAATCTGGTAGAGACCGACCTGACCGACGTATCCGCCGTATTGGAATTTTTGGGATACAACATTACGAGTTATCGTGATACTGACATCAGTATGAATAATTACACGAGGATTAGCCAGCCGGCAGACAAGGAAATCACGATTTGGTTTGGCGAGAATGGCCAATATCAGGTCTTCTTTGGTGAGAGGATTCCGAATGCTGTTAAGAAGTATAATCCGAAGGTTTTCTATCGCTCTGACATTTCTGTCGAGGAATGGGAAAAACTGATTATCAATTCTTATGCAACGAAGCTTAGCGAAGAGGCACAAGCGCTTCTCAATTCTGCCACAACTCCTGTGGAAGAGCAGCCTAAGTCTTTTATGGATATCCTTGGCGAGATAGGAATTGTGATTAAGTCGTATATCTGGTTAATTGTGGGCGTAATCGTATGGGTCATTCTGTGTAAGTTCGTGAAGTGGATGGCAAAAAAGTTCGAGACTGTGAGAAAGTGGATTCCCAAAGCTATGCCTGAGAAATGTTTCGTTAAGAAATATCAGAAGTACCTCAAAAAGAATATGGTCAATGACATGTTCAATCGTGGTGTCTTGAAGGCTATGCTTGTGGCATATGAGAAATTGGAAAATCCTAGCAAGGTTTTGAAAAATCTCGATGCAGATGAAAAGAGAATCCTTTGGGAACTTATTTCTCAGAATCCCGAAATCTTCAAGGTGAATGCTTTGGGTGAGGATGAGAATCCCCCGGAGCCCAGAAGCACGAGAACGCTGCGAAGACGCAGTAGGTCTTTCTTGTCTATTTAATAACAGCTAAATATAGACTAAGCTGCAAGTCGATTTAGCGTTTACACTATATATTGATGTGTGTATTCCCTCTGCTTAGCAATGCAGAGGGGATGTTTTTTTATTTACAAAAAAATATAAATATAGTATTATATAAAAACAGGGGCAAAGAAAGGAGAAAAAATGCTAGACTTTGTCCTTGATTTTTTATTTCCACCAACTTGCGTAATATGTGGAAAAATAGCAATGGATTGGATATGTAGTAATTGCGAAAATAGATTAAAAAAATACGAAAAGTTTCAATTATTTAAAGGTAAAGAATTGAATAAATTTTTCTATATAGAAAAAAACAATGATTTAATTAGAATTCAA
>JAZQTI010000054.1:0-8224 GCA_045630665.1 Candidatus Scatovivens sp. | reverse complement strand
AGTAAAAAATAATTTTATTATAACTTAAATATAAAAAGCAAAATTCTTTTTATAATATATAGAATTTTGAAGTAATATATGGTATAAATTAAGTGTTGCTAAATATAAAATAAAGGAGTTGTTTTATGAAAGAATTAAAAGATTATGTTAGAACAATACCAAATTTTCCAGAAGAAGGTGTAATGTTTAGAGACATTACTACTGTACTACAAGATCCAGAAGGATTACAACTTGCAATTAACGGAATGCAAGAAAAAATTAAAGATTTAGATTTTGATGTAGTGGTAGGAGCAGAATCAAGAGGTTTTTTATTTGGAATGCCTATTGCATATAATTTAAATAAAGCGTTTGTTCCTGTTAGAAAAAAAGGAAAACTACCAGCAGATACAATTTCAGAATCTTACGATTTAGAATATGGACAAGCAACACTTGAAATACACACAGATGCTATAAAACCAAATCAAAAAGTTGTAATAATTGATGATTTGATAGCAACCGGTGGTACATTAGAAGCCATTATAAAATTAGTAGAAAAATTAGGAGGAGAAGTTGTTAGAATTTGTTGTTTAATTGATCTTCCTGAATTAGGTGGAAAAGAAAAAATAAAAGATTATAAAGTTGAAACTGTTATATCTTTTGAGGGGAAATAAAAATGTTAAGATTAGAAAACATAAAAATTAGAGAAGATTTATCTGAAGAAGATGTTGTAAGAGAAGCTTGTAAAAAATATCAAATAAGTTTTTCAGATGTAGAATACTATAATATTTTCAAAAAATCCATTGATGCTAGAAATAAAGAAGATATTTACTATAATTATACAGTAGATGTTAAATATACTGGTAAAGGTGGAAAAGATATAAAAAGAGTTACAAAAGAAAGTTATCAAATAGACATAAATGCAAAAAGAAAGAGTGAGAAAAGGCCAGTTATAGTAGGTGCAGGACCAGCTGGATTATTTTGCGCTTTGATTCTTGTTCAAAATGGTATTAAACCAATAATAATAGAACAAGGAAGAAAAGTAGAAGATAGAAAAAAAGATGTAGAAGAGTTTTTCACTACAGGTAAATTAAACATAAATTCAAATGTTCAATTTGGAGAAGGTGGAGCAGGAACTTTTTCTGATGGAAAATTAACAACTGGTGTAAATAACCCATTTTGTAGAAGAGTTTTAAAAGAATTTGTTAATTTTGGCGCACCAAAACAAATAATGTATATAAATAAACCACATATTGGAACAGATAATTTAATAGAAATTATTTCTAATATGAGAAATTACATTATAGAAAATGGTGGAGAATTTTTATTTGAAAACAAAGTAATTGATTTTGAGATACAAGATGGAAAAATAAGTACTGTACATTATATTGACACATCTAAAGAAAATTCTGATGTTATTAATAAAATAGAAACAGATTGTTTAGTTTTAGCAATTGGACATAGTGCAAGAGATACATTTGAAAAAATCTATGAAAATGGATTAAATATGGAAAAGAAAAACTTTTCTGTTGGAGTTAGAATAGAACATAAGCAATCTATGATAAATGAATCTCAATATGGTACAAAAACAAAACTTAATTTACCACCTGCAGAATATAAATTAGCATATCATGGAGAAAATCGTTCATGTTATACTTTTTGTATGTGTCCGGGAGGAACTGTTGTTGCATCATCTAGTAGAGATGGAGAAATTGTTACAAATGGAATGAGTAAATTTGCAAGAGATGGAGAAAATGCAAATAGTGCAGTTTTAGTAAGTGTAACACCAGAAGATTTTAAAGGAGATTCTCCATTAGAAGGAATTTATTTCCAAAGAGACTTAGAAGAAAAAGCATTTGAACTTGGTGGAAGAAACTTTTTTGCTCCAATTCAAAAAGTAGGAGATTTTTTAGAAAATAGAAAAACAACTGAAATTGGTGAAGTTAAACCAACATATAAACCAGGAGTTACACTATCAAATCTTCAAGAAATTTTACCAGATTATGTAGTACAAACATTAAAAGAAGGATTATTAGATTTCGATAAAAAAATAAAAGGATTTGCCAATAAAGATGCGATTTTAACAGGAGTTGAAACAAGAAGTTCTTCACCAGTTAGAATTGTAAGAAATGAAAAATGTGAATCAAATATTTTAGGAATATATCCTTGTGGAGAAGGTGCTGGATATGCTGGTGGAATAATGACTGCAGCAATGGATGGAATCAAATGTGCAATTAATATTTTAGAAAAAGAATAAAAGTAAAATATGTGGTTTGAAATTTTGGAGGTACAAATGGAAAAATTAAAATCTATGATTGAAAATTACATTCCTGTTAATGAACAAGAAGAAGCTGATAAAAACTTGATGCTTGAATATATTGAAAATTTTAATGATACCTTAACTAGAGAGAATAAAACATGCCATTTTACAGCATCTAGCTGGATTGTAAATAAAGAAAGAACAAAAGTATTAATGATTTATCACAATATATATGATTCTTGGGCATGGACAGGAGGACATTGTGATGGAGATTCAGACGTATTACATGTAGCATTAAAAGAAGCTGAAGAAGAAACAAGTTTAAAATCTGTAAAACCATTAACAAACGATCTTGCTTCTATTGAAATTCTTACAGTAGACGGCCATGTTAAAAGAGGTAAATATGTATCTTCACATGTCCATTTAAATTGTTCATTTTTAATGGAAGCAGATGAAAAAGAACAATTACATATTAAAGAAGACGAAAATAGTGGAGTTAAATGGGTAGACATTAACGAAGCTTTAAACCTTACAAGCGAACCTAAAATGGTAGATATTTATAAAAAATTAAATGATAAAATTTTTGCTTTAAAATAATGAAGTAAAAGTTAAATTAATATAAATAAAATACTTATTAAAATAAAATTTTGATTAAAAAATGGAAGTGGAAAAAGTGGAAGAAAAATTTGATGTTTTAAAAGAAAATGGTGAATATGAAGGAAGAATAGAGTCAAGAGATAACTGTCATAAATATGGTTTTTGGCATAAAGCAGTTGCAATGTTTATGATTAATTCTAAAGGACAAGTACTTCTTCAAAAAAGAAGTGCAAATAAAAAACTTTGGCCAAATATGTGGGATATGACTGCTGGTGGCCATGTTTTAGCGGGAGAGTTTGGGTTTGAAGCTATAATTAGAGAAATAAAAGAAGAGTTAGGTATAGATATAGAAAAAAATGATATTACTTTTATTGGATCTGCAATTTCAACGAAAATTAAAAACGATGTTATAAATAAACATTTTAATGAATATTATATTATTAACAAAGATTTAGATGAAACCACTTTAAAATTACAAACGGAAGAAGTTTCAGAAGTGAAATGGTTTGATAAAGAAGAAGTGGTTAAAAGAATTAAAAATAATTATGATGGTATTACTGACAAAACTGGATGTTGGGATTATTTATTAAAATATTATGAGTGGATGGATTCAAAAAATAAATAGAACTTTACATAATTTTAAAATAAACCTTGACTTCAAACTTTTAAGAGAGTAAAATAATTGATAGAGTAAATTAAATAGTCGCTGGCGATGCTCGAAAGGGTACGCAAGAGGAAAGTCCGGGCTCCATAGAGCAATGGTACTTGATAACGTCAAGCGTGGGTAACCATAGGGAAAGTGCAACAGAAAATAACAACCAATTATTTGGTTCAGGTGAAAAGGTGGAGTAAAAGCCCACCAGCGGTATAGTGATATATCGGCTGTGTAAACCCTACCTGGAGCAACACCTTGGTAGAAGAAATTAAGACTGCTCGTCACTTCTTCATAAATCCTTGTGTGGCTTGAAATATATAGCAATATATATTCTAGATAAATGACTATTCACGACAGAACCCGGCTTACAGATTTACTCTATTTTTTTATGATATTTTTAAATGAAGTACAAAAATAAGGAAAACTTATTTTTGTACTTTTTTTCATGCTACAATGAAGAGAATTTAAAATATTATTTTAAAATTTATTATTTGTTGCAAATTTAATTTATTTAAAATATAATACACATGGATTAAAAATAAATTTCAAATAAAGTAATAGAGGAGAAAAAAGGATGTACGATATATATGCAGATTTACATGTTCATATTGGAAGAAGTGAAAAAAATAAACCAATAAAAATTACAGCAGCAAGAAGTTTAAACTTTGCCAATATAGCCAAAGAATGTGTAGAAAGAAAAGGAATAGATTTAGTAGGAATAATAGATTGTGCTTCACCTTATATAATAGAAGATATAGAAGACTTTTTAGCAACAGGCGAAGCTTATGAAATAGAAGATGGTGGAATAATTTACAAAGATAAAGTTTGTATTATTTTAGGAAGCGAAATTGAAACATCTGAAATAAATGATGAAGGTCATACAGGAAGTGCACACAACTTATGTTATTTTCCAAAGCTTTCAGACATAAAAGCTTTCTCTAATGAAATGAGTAACCATATAAAAAATATTACTTTAAGTTCACAAAGAGCAGATATATCAGCTTATGAATTAATAGATATTGTTGAAAAATATAATGGTGTATTAGTACCAGCACACTGTTTTACACCACACAAAAGCTTTTACGGAAATTGTACAGATTCTTTAAGAAAAATATTTAAAGAAAAATATGATAAAATTCCTGCAATTGAACTTGGATTAAGTTCAGATACATTTTTAGCAGATCAAATAAGTGAGTTAGAAGGAAAATCATTCTTAACAAATTCTGATGCACATTCACTTCCAAAAATTGCTAGAGAATATAACAAAATGAAATTAGAAGGAATAAGTTTTAAAGAATTTATAAAAGCTTTAAAAAATGAAGATGGAAGAAAAATTATTGCAAACTATGGAATGGATCCAAAACTTGGAAAATATCATAGAACTTACTGTGAAGTTTGTGATAAAAGAATTCCAGGAGATGCTCCTGTTACAAAATGTGATACATGCGAAAGCAAAAATATTACAATGGGAGTTTTTGACAGAATTGAAATAATAAAAGATAAAAAAGAAACAAAAAGTCCAGACATAAGACCTGAATATATATACCAATATCCACTTACATTTATACCAGGAGTTGGTGGAAAGACAATAGACAAATTACTAGAACATTTTGGTACAGAAATGACAATATTACATCAATTAACTGATGATGATATTGAAGCTGTTGTAGGAAGCAAAGTTGCTAAAAATATTATAAATGCACGTGACGGAAAGATGCACATAATAGAAGGCGGCGGAGGAGTTTACGGAAAAGTAGAATAAAACATAAAAAAGAGAATACACTTTACTAATAATATAAAAGCGGGATTTATTAAATATTAATAGATACCGCCTTTATTAATATAAAAAGTAAGGTGTAAAATGAGAAAAATATTAATAGACTATATAATAAAAAATAAGAAAAATTTTATAATAATTATAGTATTGTTTTGTATAGGAATTTCAATTGGGAGTTTTTCTATAAACAATTCTGATAATTCACAAAAAGAAGAAATAAATTCCTATATTACTAATTTAATATCAAATATTAAAACAGCACAAAATATAGATAAAACTGAATTATTGTTTTTAAGCATAACAGAAAATATAAAAACGATATTAATAATTTGGTTCTTAGGCTGTACAATTGTTGGAGGAGTTTTTATATATTTTTCTATTATATATAAAGGTTTTACAATAGGTTATACAATTTCTGCAATGATTGCTGTATTAAGCGTAAAAAAAGGAATAACGATAGCTTTAATTTCACTATTATTACAAAATATAATTTTTTTGCCTGCTTTTTTTCTAATTGCAGAAAATCGGAATAAAATTATATAAAGGAATTTATACTAGATGTATAAATTTAAAAGAAGAAGTAATAAGGCATACAATAATTATGTTGATTACAATTATGTTATCTATTGTTTCAAGTTTTGTGGAAGTTTATATATCAGTGAATTTATTAATATTTTTGAAAGAAATTATTTAAAAACCCTTTACTTTTTTGAAGATATTTGATATAACATAAATACCTTATGTAAATTATGTTGTTCATATATGAGATTAAGGAAAAATACAAATATGGATTGGAGAGTTATGTAATGGAAAAACAAATTAAACTTTTTTTAGAGTTTCTTGAAAATGATATAAAACTATCATCAAACACATTACAATCTTACAAAAGAGATATTACACAATATCAAGAATACATAGATAAAAATGGTTTAAATTATTTAAAAATAGATAATGAGAATATTGATAAGTATTTTGAAAACTTAAAAGCTATGAATAAGAAAACTTCAACTATATCTAGAAATCTAGCTACAATAAGATCATTCTATCAATTCTTATTAAGAACTAAAAAAATCAAAAAAGACCCAACAATTGGAGTTCAATCACCAAAGGTAGAGAAAAAAGTTCCTAGTATTTTAACTTCAAAAGAAGTAGAATTATTATTAGAACAACCTAAAAACATAGATTTAAAAGGAATTAGAGATAAAGCAATGCTTGAATTTGCTTATGCTACAGGTATGAGAGTAACAGAAATAATTTCTTTAAATATAACAGACGTAAATTTAGAACAAAGTTACGTTGTTTGTAATGCTGGAACTAAAAAGAGAAATATCCCATTAGGATCATTATCTTTAAAAGCATTAAGAGATTATATTGAAAAAGCAAGACCAATATTAATAAAAGATGAATCAGTAAAAGCTTTATTTGTAAATATAAATGGAAAAAGATTAACAAGACAAGGATTCTGGAAAATAGTTAAATTCTATAAAGAGCAAGCTCACATCACAAAAGAAATTACACCACACGTTTTAAGACATTCTTTTGCAACACATCTTTTACAAAATGGAGCTGACTTAAAAGCAATCCAAACAATGCTTGGACATTCAGACATATCTTCAACACAAGTATATATGCAATTTCAAAATGAAAATCTAAAAGATATCTATAAAAAAGCTCATCCAAGAGCATAACTTTAAATTAAAAATATAAGCAGGCAATAGCCTGCTTTTTTGTTTTGTAAATATATTTAATATTATATTGAAATATATATGAATAATAGATAAAATAAAAATATAATTTTAATAAGTTTCGAAAGGAGAGATGTATGAAAAAGAAAATCTTAATAACTATTTTGATTATGTTGGCTATATTATGTACTTTTTCAATAATCGATTTTTTAAAAGTAAAAGAGAACGAAAAACCGATATTCTCCTTGATGCAAAATAAAATAAATGATGGCGGAACAATAGAATATATAGGATTAGGATATAAAATAATAGATTATCATAAAATTGAGGGAATATCTGGTTGTTATAAAAAAACTCATATTTCACCAGTATTTATTGATGAAAGCATAGTATATATGTTTGCTAGAGGAAGATATGTTTTTTTAACTACTACACAAAAAGAATATTATAATATACTTGCCAAATTTTATGATGTAAAAACTTTAGATAAATTAGTAAAAGAAATTCAAAGATATGAATTATTAAAAGAAATCAAATATAAAAGTTATAAACTTAATGGGAAATCGATGGAAATAAATCATAAACCAGGGTATGGAGTAGTACCATTTTCTGATGAAGAAATGGAATGGTTTAGATTAAGTTTAGATGCTTATAATAACGAAAATATAGAACAGTCTGATAAATATTTACTTAAAAAATTTATAAAAGAAAATTTTAGTATGACAAGAAGTAAAACCAAAGATGCCAATATAAGAGATGCAATAAAAGAATTGATAGAAGAAAATATCTAAAAAATAGTTAAATATCAAGGAAGGTAAATTAATGAAAAAAATATTAAAAGTTTTAATTGTAATATTATTAGTTATTTGGATAATATTTATAGGGGTAGATTATATTAAATACAAAAATAATAAAAAACCAATTTTTGCATTTTTTCCAGTAACTTATTTAGATGGTGGTACAACAGAATACTTGGGGTTGGGATATAAAGTTATATATTTTAATAGAATTGATGATGAACAATTGGGAAATGAATTTAAATATATGGGACCAATTTGGGTTGACTATGATTATGCTTATGATAAATGTAAAAAAGAGGCATTTAGTGATACCTATAAAGATTTAAATAATCTTGAAGATAAAGGAACTTATAATATATTAAAAAAAGTTTATTCTAATACAGAAGAAATTGATAAAATATTTATAGAAAAGAAAGATGATGAAACTGGCTATTATTTAAAATTAATTGATATATATAATCAAAATGAATTAAA
>JAZQTI010000053.1:0-6336 GCA_045630665.1 Candidatus Scatovivens sp. | reverse complement strand
ATTTAATAGTTTTAGATGAAGAAAAAAGAATTATATTTGCTGCACCTTTTATGACAAATGATAGATTTAATGAACTATGTAATAAATATGGATTAAATTATAAAAGAGGTGAATTTAATGAAAATTATATGAATAATGGATTAAATTCATTTGGAAAATTTATTAGTAAAGAAGCAAATACAATACAATGGATTTATAATATGTACGCAGAAGGCTATCCAAAATCAAAAGAATTGAATTTTTACTTTACAGAAATAGCTATTTATAATGAGGGATATTATCCATTAGAAGCAGAGGGTAATAAATGTGTACTAAAAGGAGAATGGGAAATACATTTAGATGTACCAGAAAAAATGTATAATAGATCAGAAGAATATTATAAAGTTGTAAGTTGTGATAATGAAAAATTTAATGTGTATACAGCTAAAGTTATGGATACTGGATTTGAACTTGGAATTATGATTTCAGATATGGTACAGCCAGAATTCCCAACAGAATTAGTCAAAAAACAAAAAGAAATTTCAAATAAATATAAAAATGTTATTGAACAAACAGGAGCTAGTAAAGAGTGGGAGGAGTTTTTAAAACAAGGAGAGAACAAGAAGATTTGGAATGACTATCAAACAAAGGCTCATCCAATAGATGTTACGGGATATGATGTTTTTATAGTAGGTGAGCAAGAAGATTCTGATGGATGTTATATTATAAATTCAAATGGAGAAAAATTTAAATCTACAATGAGTCCAAGTAGAAAAGCAAACGCCAACTATGTTAAAGGAAATCAATTTGATTTTTATGAAACTTTTGGTATGACAAAATATGATGCAACTGATAAAATAACAGCTGTAATTGAATTTTATGGAGAACCAGTAAAAATAGAGTTAGAAAAAATTAAATAATTAGAGATTAAATACTTACTTGATTTTTATTAGGTAAGTATTTTTTTATTATAAAATTTCAAAAAAGTGCAAAAAAATTGTACTTTTTTATAAAAAAGTATTGACAAGCACGAAAAAAGAGTGTACAATTAAATTGCACATTATAAAAAGGAGTGATATTATGCCTAATTTAATATTTGGAGAAAGAATAAGAGAATTAAGAGAAACTAGAGATTTAAGTATGCAAGAATTAGCTAATTATCTTGAAGTATCTAAAAGTAGTGTTAATATGTGGGAAAATGCAGGTGTAGTTCCAAGAGAACCTATACTAAAAAAAATATCACAAGCTTTTGATGTGACTATTGATTACCTACTTGGAAATACAACAAGAGAACAAGAACAAGAAAGAATTGATAACTTAAATGATATTAATGCCCTATTCCAACAACTTTTAGGAAATTTATCAGAAGAAGATTTAGATAAGTTTATTCAAATTATTGAATTAATGTTTGCTTTAGATCCAAGTAAAAAAATAGATAACTTTGCAGAACGATTAAAAGGATTTTATCAAAATGTAAAAGAAGCTCAAAAACATGGTGGAATTATTGGTAAAGTTCTTGATGAAGAAGACAATATCGCAATGTGGAAATTTATGAAAGATTATGAAAAGATACAAAAAGAAATAGAGAATGAAGAAGATAATGACTAAATAAATAGATTTTAGGCAGTTTATTAAAGCTGCTTAATAAAATACCTTGATGTGCAATTAAATTGTACTTATAATTGATTTTCGTTACTTTGAGCAACGTTTATTTGTGTTGCTTAAAATTATACTTTAATCGTGCAATTAGATTGTACATATAAAAATAATTCTTTTAAATAGATTACGAATGATAAATAGTCTTCCCTATTAAGAAAGGCTACGAAGAATATACAAAAGATAAACCAAAGTGCTTGGCAAAATATACAGCATAGTTTAAACAAACTATAACACACTAGAATTTCTTTGAAATTCTGTGTGATTAAGGAATGTTTTCCTTAATAATCCTTCGTTACGACTTAAAAATTTTAAAATTCTTTAAACTTTTTAAGCCGTTCACAAAACTATTTTCAATTTTCCATTCATTTATATGAACGAATAATTTTAAATACTTTTGTGGGAATAAGATTAAATATAGATTCTCTATATTTAATCTTATTAGAATAAAAACTTCGTTTTTATTCTTTATTAAGCTGTATCGTTGTGAGTACTTTGTTTTTGCTAAATTTTATAGAAAGGAGGTTAATTCTACGAAAGAAAAAAAGCAAAAAAAATGAGCCTTTGTTTATTAGAACTGGTACTTCTAATAAATTTAGCTCTAGCTGATTTACAGCCATCTCATAACTACTCTATTAATATTATACTATGAGATTGCCTAAAAATCAAGAAAAATATTTTTGATAAGGAGGTACTCTTATGAGTTATGCCATAATTCGTAATGAGAAGAAAAAGATGTCTGACTTAGGTGGAATGTATAAACACAATCATAGACTATATAAAAATTCCTCTAATAAAGATATAAATTTTTCAAAAACAAAAGATAACTATTTTATAAAGAAAAGTCCTATTTCTTTTACTCAAAAAGTACATAAGTTAATTGAAAAATATAATTTGCTTGGAACTACTAAAATGATTAAAAAGAATCGTGTTGTAGCCTGTGAAATGATAGTAACTTCTGACAACGATTTCTTTAATAGTATTAGTATTGAAGATGAACGAAGATATTTTCAAGAAGCTTTTAATTTTATTGCAGAATATAAAGGATTAGGAGAAGAATTTATATTGGAAGCTGTTGTTCATAAAGATGAAAAAGAACCACACATGCACATTGCTTTTCTCCCTGTTATGCACAAATTTGATGTAGAAAGTGGAAAAGAAATTATAAAACTTGATTCAAGTGGTTATTGGAAAGGCAAAGATAGTTACAAGTTTTTACAAGATAATTTTTATAAACGAGTTAAAAATGCAGGTTTTAATTTAGAACGTGGCAAAGAAAATAGTAATTCTAAACATTATGATTTAGATGAATTTAAAAGGATTACTAATTATAAAATTCGTGAACTTCCAACTAACTTTAAAGAACAAGAAAGTCCAATAAAGTCTAACAATAAAAAAGTAATTAATGAAGATTATTTAAGAGTAATTAATAAATGTAACACTATGTCTGGAACTTTTACTTCTTTAAGTAACGACATTAATGAATTTGTAAAAGAACAAAAGAAAATACATTCTAATCAACAACATACGATTGATAGATTGCAAATTGAACTTAATAATAAATCTGTTGAAAATGAAGAACTAAAAGAAGAAATTTCTACATTGAGAAATTTTATAAATAAGACTTTAGAGTATATCGAAGAAACTTATGAAATTTCGAAATCGAAGTTTATTTCTATAATTGATTCATTTAAAACTAGAAAAGAAAAAATTGATGAAAAGTTACAAGCTTTTCAAAACGAAATACACGAAAACTTGAAAAACATAAATTTTAAAAATTTAAATTTGAAAGGAAAAGATAAATATGGAAAATAAATTAAATATAGATTCTAATACAAAAGATTTAATAAAAAAATACTCACCAGTGATACCAACAAGTCACCCTACTTCAATAAGATGTGAACAAAAGATTATACAAGAAAGTGATACTAATTTAAAAATTAATAATTATTATATGACTATGACAGATAAACAATATATTCATTTTGCAAAAGAAATGGGTAAAAAGTTTTTGGAAGTTGGACAATATCAATCTGAAAACAAGAGTATCTTTGAAATGGTTATTAATAAATGTGTGGAACTTTCTACTGAAAAATACGGAGATCCATTAAGAAATTTAACTGTTGCTGAAGTAGCTAAAGATTTAAAGATGGGAGAAAATTTAGCTAACCAATTATTTAAAAGACCTGACTTTCCATCTGTAAATATTGGTAAAACAAAAACTGTTTGCGCTCTTGCTTATAACATATGGAAAATGCAACATAGAGAAAGCGAGGTGAATGTTAATGAGTAATAAAAGTAATAGTCAAGGTTATATAACATTTAGAAATGATAGAAAAACTTGGTGTGTTAGATATAATGAGTATGATATTACAACAGATAAAACAATTGTTAAAAGTAAAAATTTTAAAACTAGAGATGAAGCTGAAAAATACTTAAAAACAATTATGTATCAAAAAGAAAATCGACTTTACATTGAAAATAAAGGTATTCCATTTTGTGAAATGATGAGATGTAACCAAAGGAGAAAATTAGAAAGTAATCAAATAAGTGAAGTAACTTATTTAAGAAATTTACAAACGATAGAACAAATTGAAAGATTTCCTATTGGTACAAAAAGGATTGATGAAATAACATCTGATGAACTTCAAGAGTTTATGAACTATCACAAATATTTGAGTAATTCATCAATTAATAAATTATATCAACAACTTGGAAGTACTTTTAAATCTGCAATTGATAGAGGTTATTTAATGAGAAACCCAATGGCAAGTGTATTAAAACCTAAAAGTGATAAATTAAATAAAGAAGTTCGTGCCTTAACATTTGAAGAACAACAATTATTTACAGATTACTTATTAACGAAAGATATAGAAAATTGTAAATATAAGAATGTTTATTTAATTCAAATGTTTATGGGACTTCGTATAAGTGAAGTATTAGCTTTAACAATGTCTGATATTGATTTACCAAACAAAAAAATAAGAGTTCGAAGAACTTTAACCAAAGATGAAAAAGGTAATACAATTATGGGACAAACTACAAAAACTTATGCTGGAAAAAGAGTGTTGCCTATACCAGACTTTTTAATGGATTCTATTATGGAACAAATGAGAATTGCTGACTCACAAATAAATAATGAAGAAAAACTGTTATTTAAGCCAGAGCATAGACAATACACTGATAGAGAAAATGCAAATACAGAACTTAAAAGACTTTTAAAAAGACATTTTGGTATTGAAGATATTACAACTCATAGTTTAAGACATACTTATGGTACTCGTTGTATAGAATCTGGAATGGCTCCTGTTGTTGTTCAAAAACTTATGGGACATACTGATGTTTCAGTTACTTTAAATACTTATACTTCTGTTTTTGATACATTTAAAAGTAAAGAACTTGAAAAAGTTAATAGATATTATTTAGAAGAAAATATGCTAAATGCAGTTAAATTACTTAAAGAAAATAATGATTTACATACCCAAGATGAAATAATTAAATAATCTTGTAATAGGCATCCTTAAAAGGATGCCTATTTTTTTACATTCCCAAATTAGTCTGGGAATGTGATTTTACATTCCCAACATTCCCATTTTTTGATTTTTGGGAATGTCAATGGGAATATAAACTAATAAATTTTGAGAAAGTTTGAGAAAGGTTAAAAACAAAAAAATGGCTGTAACCTAACTCTTACAACCACTTACAAAATTACTTATAATTTTTTGAAAATAAAAAATCCAGTCAAAACGACTGGATAATGGTAGCGACGGTGAGATTCGAACTTACGACCTGCCGGGTATGAACCGGATGCTCTAGCCAACTGAGCTACGTCGCCATGCATAACGCAAGTATTATTATAAATGTATTATTTACTTTTGTCAAGTAGAATAATCAAAAAAATTATAATAAAATTTATTTTTTTTAATTAATTGTTATTGAAATGAAAAAATATTATATGTAAAATTTATAATAGGAGGTTTTTATATGATGGATAATAAAAAATTAATGGACGCTATCGATAGTCTTGACAATGACAAAAATTATGAAATTAAGCAAGCGGCGAAAGCGGCTAGAGAAGCCAAAAACGAAGATGCAATTAAAGATAAAAATTCTTCGGATAAAGCAAATGTAGTTTTAGTAGTTATATTCATAATACTTATTGCAACAGCAATTTTTTATTATACTTCTCCTATTACAAAAGAAAAAGAATTCTTGCTTAATGAAAGTGGAGTTAGTGATAATGGAAATGGTACAGTTACAATGTTTGCACCAGAAGGTACGAAGGTTGTAGGTGTTAATGACTTAGAAAAAATAAAAGATAATATTGTAATAGAAAAAGAATTTTTTGATGTAGATGGAAAATTAAATTTTCTAGTAAAAAATAAAAATAGTATAGATGTAAACAATATAACAGTTAGCACTGTGTTTTATAACGGATTAGATAAAATTATTGCTATTGATGAAGGTAATATTAATGTATTGTCAAGTGCAGCACAGCAATATCTTACATATACACAAACTCCTGAAAGTGCTGAAAGATATGAGATTTTAGTAGAGGTTGATAATTCCTCTCAAAGCTATAAATCTTATTTAAAGGATGTAAGTTTTGAATGCTTTGTAACAGAAGAGGAAGATGAAGTAATTATTCGTGGTAAAAATAATTCAGAATCTAAATTAGATTTAGTAGAGTTTAAGTCGGAT
>JAZQTI010000052.1:0-13380 GCA_045630665.1 Candidatus Scatovivens sp. | reverse complement strand
ATTTTTGTTGTACCCATTTATGCGAACAGGTATAAAATTTATTGGGGGTAAAAACTAAAAACGTGTAATGTTATATACATATATGGTTTGCTGGATTTTAACCTTGAGTTTTGCGAACATTTTACTAATGAATAGTCATAAATAATCTTAAAAAATCTCTGGGGGCAAAACTCAGCCCTCAAATCTCTGTAATATGCTATAAATATATACTTTCGAGAATTGAGTTTTTGCGCCAGTATTTTTTGAGCCTGGGGGCAAAACTAGGGGCAAAACTAGGGGCAAAACTCATAATTTTGCATGATTTTAGCTAGTTTTGAATAGTATTTAATAAAAAAGCTCGTTCTTAGGCTTAGCTGTAAGTAGTCTAGAATGGGCGTATATGGTCATATATAAACAAATAACCCTTGAAGCTTTACAGCCTCAAGGGTTTTCTTGATGGTCGAGGTGACAGGGATCGAACCTGCGACCTCATGGTCCCAAACCACGCGCGCTACCAACTGCGCTACACCTCGATATATATAAAACTCTTCTCTATGAGAAGAGTTTTATGGTGAACCGGAGACGATTCGAACGTCCGACCCACGCCTTAGAAGGGCGTTGCTCTATCCAGCTGAGCTACCGGTCCATACGACAGTAATTATATTACCACACGTAAATAAATTTGTCAACGTTTTTTTGAAAACTTTTTAAAAAAGATTTCAAAAATCTTAAAAAATTTGAAATTATAAACGAAACCCCACATGTGCTGATGCATTAGTGGGGTTCTTGGCTAGTTATACTTGCTTCTAGCTGGGGAAGTATTTGTGCCTGCTATCAAGGGTTGCAGGTATACTGTAAGTTTTTTGTTCAATCTTTGGCCTATTTGCTCTTTCGTACTCTTCCAAAAGTACCAAGAAAAATGCTCTTAAGTATTTTGTATAGATGTAAATTTTTCTTGTTTTGTACATCTTGTCCAATTCTTCAGAAATATTTTTACTTGTTCTTTTTTTAGAGTTGCGGATTACCTGGAAAATGTCATCAATAAGGAAACATTTGAAGTAATAAATGACATCACTATGGATTCTTTCTTTGGAATATCCAGTAGGTGTTTTATCTTCATCGCCAAAGAAGACATAGTAAGCTTCTTCGAATGGCTCATATGCCAAAATTTGATTGAAGTTTACTTTTTCAAAAGTCCTAAATTTGGTGGCAACCCAATATCCACAATGATAAGTAGGTTTTACAGAAGTAGGAAGACCTGCCAAAACGATGAGAATCAATTCAGTGAAATCATCATCTGTATTCTCGCAATGAATTTTAATCGCTTCAAAGAGATAATTAGAAATTTCGGATGCATAGGTGAATATTACATGATAGGTGTCATAAATGTTCTCTGGTTTTCTAAAGGAATCGATAAATACATTGAGAAGAGAAAGGATAATTTCGTAGTCGGAGACATTAGTACCAGCCATCTGCTCCGAAAGATAATTGATAAATGCATTGATTAAATTTGCACGGAGATCTTTGCTGTAAAACTTGATATTGGCAAATGTGCTGGTTAAAACATTCCGTTTTCTTAATTCTGTAATTGCATCCTCCAGTTTTTCGGGATTGATGAAAACTTCAACTACACCAGTACAAAAGAGTTCATCGACATAGTCAGATATGATTTTTTTTGTTTCTGGTGTGTCATTTAGATAAAATGCTATTTTTCTTGGTGACAAGACGCTATCGTAAGACATTAAAATTCCCCCTAATATATTTTCAAAGTGCTTGTGGCAGTTATTATAACACGGAAATAAAATTATGTAAAGTTGCAAAAATAAATAAACAATATTGATAATATTTTTTTATATAAGTATAATAGTTATATAAATTATAAACGAAAGAGGAAATGTTATGAAAGAAAAGGGAATACTTCTTTCAATATTCTCATTACCAAGTAAATATGGAATTGGTGATTTTGGTAATGAAGCATTTGAGTTTGTAGATATTTTAAATGAAAATAATATGAATTACTGGCAAATTTTACCAATAAATGCTAGTAAAATTTTGCCATATTCGCCAATAAGTTATTATGCTTTAAACGAAGATTATATTTCACTTGATAAATTACAAGAAATGGGACTTATAGGAAAAATTGAAATAAGACCAGATACTGATCGAGTAATATATGATAATTTTAAGAAAAAATATTACGAAGAAGCATTTAAAAATTTTAAACCAAATAAACAATATGAAATGTTTATTAAAATAAAAGAAATAAAAGAATATGCGGAATATATAAATATAAAAACAGGGGAATCAAAAGAATACCATTTATTTTTACAATATATAGCATATAAACAATGGATGGATTTAAAACAATATGCTAATTCAAAAAATATAAAAATAATAGGAGATATGCCTGTTTATCCAACATTTGAATCAGCAGAAACTATGTTTAATCCATCATGCTTTGAAATGGAAAATGGTAAGTTCACTTTCGAGTCAGGAACACCTCCAGATTATTTTAATAGTGATGGTCAAAAATGGGGAAATCCTGTATATGATGTTGAATACTTAAAACAAGAAAATTATGAATATCTAACTAGAAGATTTAAATATCATTTAGATATTTTTGATAAAATTAGAGTAGACTATTTTAGAGGATATGATTCTTTCTTTAAAATACCTATTGGAAAAACAGGAAAAGAAGGTTCCTATTCAGATGGAGTAAGTTATGGTTTTTTTGATGAACTTTTTAAAGACAACAAGGTAAAAGTAGAAGATTTAATTGTAGAAGATTTGGGAGATATAAGAGAAGAAACTGTTGCATTAAGAGAAAATTATGGTTTTACAAGACAAAAAATACTACAATTTACTTTAGACTTAAAAAATATTGTAGACAATGATAACACTGATGAAAATGTTATGATGTTCCCAGGAAATCATGATTGTCAAACATTATATGGATGGTATAAATCTTTAAAATTAAGTAGCAAAATAGGATTAATAAAATTTTTAAAGAAAAATAAATGCTGCTATACTAATATTAACAAAGGACTTTTACAATATTCAAAAAAATGTAAAGCAAAAATAGTAATAGTAAGCGCGCAAGATATATTAGGATTAGATGATAAAGCACGAATGAATTTCCCAGGAACACAGTCTGATAAAAATTGGTCATGGAAGCTTAAAGATTTTATAAAATTTAAAGAGAAAATAAAGGATTTTTAAAATCCTTTATTTTTTTTATTTGACAATGTATTTGTAAAATGTGATAATCAATAATTGAAAGGAGACGATGGGACGCTTTCAAAATAAAAAATCGAGAGGAGATGGAATATGATGATTATCATACCGGAAAGTGTAAAAACAAAAGTAGATAAGCTTATCGCTGAATACGAAAAAATTCTTAAGAGAGGAGAGGCAATCTATGCTCAAGTAACCTGGAATGGAGTAGATTATTTTGGCGCAGACACGACCAAATGTCATCTTGAAATTCTCAGGCAATTCAGGAAAGATTTAGACGAACAAAAGAGTTCTCTTTATAGCGAAAGCGAAGAAGAAATTCAGCGTCAGATCTATTTGAGAGTAGGAGATTTCTTTGAGCCACTCAGCCGTAAAGCAATTGAAGAAGTGACTCACGATGTGACTGTTCAAAAACAGCTTGGAAAAGCTTTGAAAAAAGCTGCGAGAAATGAAGAGATGGGCTGGGAAGCCAAATCGCTTTTGGCAATGATAAAAGATGCCAAACATTCTTGTTGGAGCCAAGATGATGAACATATCAAGCGTAAAATCTTCAAACTGGTCAAAACTGAAGAAGAGTTCAACAGGCTCTTTGCACCTGAACAAAATGGTAGAGTAGAAGAACTGACTCCTGGAGAAATCGATCCGTTTAAGAATATTAGGGTTGCTTTTTCTGCTATTCCTTTCAGAACACAATATCGTAAAAAAGGTATTTGGAGAAGATACGATTTCAGAAGAAGACATGATAGAGATTTCTTTGATGGAGCTCATAAAGTCTTCAACTTCTGGAATGATGTTACCGAAACTGCCATTTATTACGTATACGTTCCAGAAAAGTAACCAAAAAACACAGTCCCAAGCGGGGCAGGCGAATACCTGCGCTTGTTTTTTATATAATTAAAGTAAAATTATTGACAAAATCTATATATGATGTTAAAATGTTAACCAAAGTTAACAAAAGGAGAAAAGTATGATTTCTAAAGCGTTGGAAGAATATATAAAAACAATGTATGTTTTGAAACAACAAAATACAGAAATACGTGTAACAGACATTGCAACAAAAATGAATTGTTCTAAAGCAAGTGTAACTAAATCTTTGAATTCATTAAAAGAAAAAGGTTTAGTAAATTATGAAGCTTATGGAAAAATAGAACTAACAGAAGAAGCAGAAGAAATTGCACAAAAACTTTTAGAAGCTTATGACATCGTATACTTATTTTTAAATGATATTTTAGAAGTAAGCAATTCAAAAGAAGAAGCAGAAAAAATAAAATCAGTTATGAGTGATGATGCAATCAACAAATTAGCAAGATATATTCATAAAGAATTAAAGCTTTCTAATTTAGATTGCAAATATGATATAAATGAAAGCAAATGTAGAAGTTGTATAAAAAGAAAAGGAGAAAAAGTATGCTAGAACTTAAAGATGTATGTTTTGCAAGAGGTGGTAAACAAATACTTGACCATGTAAATTTAAAAATTGACGACAAAAAATTTGTTGTTATTACAGGACCAAATGGTGGTGGAAAATCTACTATAGCAAAAATGATAATGGGAATTGAAAAACCAGATTCAGGAAAAATATATTTCAATGGTGAAGATATAACAGAAAAAAGCATATCAGAAAGAGCTAATATGGGAATTGGATTTGCTTTTCAACAACCTGTTAGATTTAAAGGAATTACAGTAGGAGATTTAATGGAACTATCAGTAGGAAGAAAAATTAAATTCTCAGAAAATTGTGATATATTATCATCTGTTGGATTATGTTCAAAAGATTATATAAAAAGAGAAATAAATTCTTCACTTTCAGGAGGAGAATTAAAAAGAATTGAAATTGCAACTGTTGTTGCTCGTGGTACAAGCTTATCAATATTTGATGAGCCAGAAGCTGGAATTGATTTATGGAGTTTCAATAATTTAATTGAAGTTTTTGAAAATATGTCAAAAACAGTTCAAGGTTCAATTGTTATAATTTCTCACCAAGAAAGAATTTTAAATATAGCAGATGAAGTTATTTTAATTGAAAAAGGTAAAGTAAAAGAAATAGGTAAAAAAGATGATATTTTACCAAACCTATTAAATTCAACTACAAGAGCTTGCAGTAGAGTAAAGGAGGTAAAATAGATGAGCGAAGTTTTAACAAATACAGAAAAAGAATTATTAAAGAAAATAACAGATAAAGATGAATTTAAAGATGGTGCATTTAATATAAGAAAAAATGGTGCAGGTCTTGTAAGAAAAACAACAGACAATGTTGATATTATAACAAAAACAGATAAACCAGGAATTGATATAAAAGTAAAAGAAAATACAAAAAGTGAATTTGTTCATATTCCTGTTATGATAACAGAAAGTGGAGTTAACGATTTAGTATATAATGATTTTTATATTGGTAAAAATGCTGATATTACTATTATTGCAGGATGTGGAATTCATAATGATAAACACTTACTTTCAAGACATGACGGAATACACACATTTTATTTAGATGAAGGTGCAAAAGTAAAATATATCGAAAAACATTATGGAGAGGGAGAAGGAACAGGAGAAAGAATTTTAAATCCAAAAACTGTTGTATATTTGAAAAAAGGTGCAACTTTAGAAATGGATTCTGTTCAAATAGAAGGAGTAGATTCTACTATAAGAGAAACAGTAGGAGAACTTGAAGAAGATAGTAACTTTATTGTTTCTGAAAAAATAATGACACATGGAAAACAATATGCAAAAACAGTGTTTAACGTTAAATTAAATGGAAAAAATTCTAGTACACATGTAATATCTAGAAGTGTTGCAAAAGAAGAATCAAAACAAGAATTTTATTCAAACATAGAAGGTAATACAGAATGTTATGGACATGTTGAATGTGATGCTATTATTATGGATAATGGAGTAGTTAAAGCTGTTCCAGAAATTCTTGCAAATAGTATAGATGCTCGTTTAGTACATGAAGCTGCAATTGGAAAAATTGCTGGTGAACAATTAACAAAATTAATGACATTAGGATTAAGTGAAAAAGAAGCTGAAGCAAAAATAGTAAATGGATTTTTAAAATAATATAAAACGTAAAAAAAAAGAACCTTTGATTTTCAAAGGTTCTTTTTGCATAGAAAATAATTTTATGAATTTAAAATTTTATTTAATTTTTGAGTTCTTAAATTAGTTCCATAGAAATCTTTTTTACTGCAACCAGCTCTACCACCACCAGCACAAGCGCATGCACATGCACAACTGCTAACACATGAAGATGAAGAACTGCCACGCCAAAAGTCATCGTCATCATCGTAAAAACTTCTATGATCTGTATATCCAAAACCTCTGTGTGAATTGTAGCCACCACCAGAAACTGAAGATAATAAGAATATAACTAATAAAATTCCGCCAATTACTGCAACTGCAACTATAATAGTTGAACCTGAATCAGAAGAACTAGAAGATTTTGCTTGACTTGAAAATCTTGATTGCTTTAAAGCAGATGTATTAAAAACATCATCTTCATAGTTAACTTCTACAGTACAAGTTCTTCCTTTTGATGGACCTACAGACCAAACTAAGTAATTATCAGAATTTCTTCTACTACTGTTAGATGAAAGTACATTATCTGCGTCCCATAAAACAGTAAGTTTTTTTACAGTTGTATCTTTAAACCACCCAGGAACGAATTTATATTTACATTTACTATCTGAAAGTGTGTACATATAACTTTGATGAAATTTGAAGTCAATATCTAAAACTTCACCTTCATAATAGGCTCTATTGAAATCTATACGTATATATTCACCATTATCCTCATAATATCTAATTCTTTGGATATTACTTGATAGAGCTTTAATTCCATCAACATTTGAATTAGGGATTCCAACTTTAATCCATTCTAATGGACCTTCAGTATCAGAATCTAAAACTTTCCATTCAAGATGGTAAGTCATATCTAGAGTTCCATCATTTCTAGGAATTACAGTTATTGTATAATCATTTATATAATCTAAGTCGCCAGCAAAACAAATATTAGAAAATAATAGTATTGCAAAAAATATAATTAAAGAGAATAGTAATTTTTTATTTTTCATTTTTATTACCTCCTCTTAAAGGACATGTGTAATTAGATTTACTAGATGCTTTTCTAATTCTTATACATTTTGGAGAATTCCAAATTTTCATCCAATCAAGTTTTAAGATATTTCCAAGTGAAGCATTTTCACCAAGCCAGCTTTGGCAAGGAACAACATTTCCATCAGGAGCAATAGCCATATTACTCAAACAAGCTCCGCAGGCAGGAATATCTAGTTTTAATTCTTTTAAATCTTTTTCACTAATCCATCCTGGAGATGTGAAATTTAATTCCATTTCTGCTTTTTCAGCATATTTGCAAGCTTTTTCCATAATAGAAGTTATTTCTATTGTAGATAATTGTGTTGATACAGAAGATGATTTTTTTGCATTTCCTGTAACAATAAGTCCTGAAGCTGTTGCATATGTAATACCTAATTCTTTTGCGAATTTTAATGTTGAAATATAATCTTTGTTTATAGAACAAAGAGGGGTATTAATACTAACATTTAAACCAGCTTTAATAGCATTTTTGATTCCTTGAACAGTTAAATCAAAATTATCTACACCAACAAGTTTATTGTGTTTTTTTGGATTGCTAGAATATAATGTTACTTGTACACTATCAAGACTTGCTTTATAAAGTTGTTTACAAAGTTTTTCTGTTAGAAGAACTCCATTTGTATTAAGTCTTGTAACAAACCATCTAGAGTAATCAATAAGTTCTACTAAGTCTTTTCTTAATGTTGGCTCACCACCAGTAAATGTTAATTGAGGAATACAATTTTTCTTACAGATATCAATGATTTTTTTCCACTCATCTGTAGAAAGTTCTTTAGTTGTTGCATAGTTTTGGTTACCTGCATAACAATGTAAACATTTTTGATTACAATGCCAATTTCCATCTTTTTCCATTGAACTAATCATTAAGTCCATTCTATGAGGGCCTCTTAAGAATTTTGCAAAATCTCCAATTTTTCTTTGGCCAATATCAATATTTGTTTCTTTATTATTAGCAATAGAAACAAATACATTTATCATTTGCCATAAATCTTTTTGAATAGTTTCTTTTTTTGGATAAAAATAGATTTTCTTTAATTTTTTTACTGTGATATCTACGATTTCTTTTAACTGCTCATCAGAAATTTCTTCACCTTGATATTTATTAACTTCATCAATAAATATAGATAAAAGGATAGTCCAAGCAGGTTTTAAAGGAATAATATCTTTTCCATTTAAAATAACAACACTGGGTCTAGCTTTAACTGGTGAGAATTTTGCTGGAACTAAATGAAGTCTCACAGCACCAGGTTTATCTGGATTAAGAGTTGCATGAATAACACGATTTAAGTGTTTGTGTTCATAAATTTTTTCATAAATATTCATATTTTTCTCCCCAAAATATTTTATTTTAATTTATATTAGTAATATTTAATTATAAGTGTTTTTTGTCATTTTTGATTTTGAATGTTTATTTAGATTTTTATAAGAATTTTTTTGAGTATCTAAATAAGAAAATCTAGAATCAAGTTTTGACTCTGTTGGAGATACTTCAAAAATAATTTTGAAACAATCAAAGTTATCTGTTTCTTTAGCGTTTAAACAAACTAAATATTTATCTAATTCTTCTAAATTTTTTGAGGCTGAGATAATGGCAGGATGTAAATTATAATTAAAAAATAATTCTAATCCTAATGAAACAGCTTTTCCTACAGAACCATTTTCTCTTTTTCTAAGTAGTTTGTAGGCTTCTTTAAAACGAGCAACAGAAGTATTAGAGTAAAATTTTAAAGGAACTATAAAATTCTTTTTTAAAGCATCTTCTAAATCAAAATATCTATGTAAATTTTTATTATATATTTCAGAAAGTAGAGATAAGGTATATGGTAAATAAACCAAATTTTCCATATAAGAAATCTTTAAAGTATTTTCTGGATATTTTTCATAATCAAATGATTTTAATAATTCTTCATCAATAGTAGTAGAAGTAATAGATTCATTAGTTATAGTTTGTTTAACCTCATTTTCTTGACTAGAAAGCGATTCAGGAATAACAGTTTCAATTGACATTTCTTGAGAACTTTCTTCTAAAAATTCAGCTGAAGTTATAACATAATCAAAAGTTTGATCTATTTCTATGGTATTGTGTAAAATTGTTTCATTCGTATTGAAATAATTTGAATTAAACTCATTTGCAGTTTTTGTATCTATAAAATCTAAGGCTAAAATATCATCAAATGAATCTTCCAAATCATTAAGTAAATATAGATTTCTATCAATTAAAGCTATACTTTTTTTAATTGAATTTTCTAAGAAAACTATATCGCTTGAAAGTGGGGAAGCTGTATGATTTTTAAGAGATTCTATTTTTTGAAGAGCATCAGAAAAAATAGCTTTTTTAGCATTTTGTGAATCCATCGAAAGCGAAATGATATTCATTTCTTTATCTATCATTCCGATTACATTACTATTTACTTCTAAATTATCTTTTGTAAATAAAATCATTTTTTCACCTCTCATAAATTATATAATATAAAAAAACGAAATTCTATATAAAAGAAAATTTGTAAAGAAAAAGAAATAGTAAAATAAGAAATAAAAATGTATTAATATGGAAAAAACACCTCTTGAAGTCAAGAGGTGTCTTTGTCGTATACAACAACGTTTTCTAGAACAATTGCCATAACATATTTTTTCTTTGATTTTCTGGCATGGTTTACAACATGTAATCCTTTGATAATCCATCCATTGGAAGATACTACTACTGGATGAGGGTATTGTCCCCAATTACGATGATACGATGCTACCAATTTACTTTTATGTTTTGACAATCTATCAAAGCAAATATATTGTGCAACAGGTTCAAATTCGTAAGAAGAGAGCCAACGCCTTTTAATAATAAATCTTCCGCGACGAGCTACAGAAATGTTCCGAGCAAGAGCTTGATTATAGAAATCATCTTTTTCTTTGATTGTTTCTAATTTTCTCCATTCTTGGAACTGCTTGTAGGTCATATCCCGTTTGGCCTGGTTGCAGGCTTTACAAGACGGAAGGAGGTTTTCAGGAATGCTGATGCCACCCCATCTGCGTGGATACATATGATCCAAAGTACGATTTTTCATCGTGAGTTTTTCGCCACAATAACAGCATCTATCATAGCCTTTAAGAACATAAGTTATGGTGTACATTAAGTCTTCAAAATTGGTATATTTGCTCATATAGAGAACACCATTTTCTACATATGTACTATCTTCATGTCCTTTATTGCTGTAGATAAACCGTTCGGGCAACCGTATAATCATATTCGATCACTCCTTTATATCGGTGTTTTTTCTTAATTATAATATAAGGAAACTGTTAGTATGTCAATTGAATTGTAAAAGATTATTAAAATGTTATTCTATAAATTTTATTTTTTAAATGAAAAAACTCTCTCTAAAGATAGAGAGAGCAAACGATATAATCGTTTGTGACAATTAACCTTACAGACTCAAATACAGCCCAGCGCCTTGAATATAACGATAGGTAGTATAGTGAGACAGGAAATCTTCGAAAACTGGAACCCAACTGTACTTGTCAGTGATGACAGCAACGCTTTCACGTTCCCAACAAACCAGAATGTGGTCATTGTGGCGAAGATCGCGGCGCATCAGGTCAAACGATGTCAAATCAGGCAACCAGATATTGTGAGGCACACCGAGTGCTACAACACTGAAGCCAGGATACTTGACGGTTTTGACTGTTGCATTCTTGGGGATACAGAATCCGTGGTTGTGATCCTCGCAGTGTGCATCAAACATCATGATTGCACTGAGCCTTGTAATCTCAAGATCGCCGTTGCTGGACAAGTTGCATTCTGCACTCATCTGGTATTCAGAAAGCCGCTTGTAGTACTGGGGGTGCGAGGATTGGTAAGTGATTGCCATGTGAATAACCTCCTAAAATTATTTGTGCTAAGGGTTAAACCGAGGTTACCGAGAATATGACGGTATGTCAAATTCAAAAAACATTATAGCACAGTTAACATAAAAGTACAATTATATTTGGGAATTTTATATAAAATATGGACTGCATTGCTAAAATTTAAATATTATGCTAAACTGGTAGCGGTGATTTTATTATGAAAGATGTAAAAGAAATATTAAAAGATTTAAAAATTAGAATAAGAGAAAATTGGATTTTTATAGTTATTGCAATAATTCTCTTTTTTACTTTGTTTTTTATTTATAAACCATTTGAATATTCAGAATATAAAACAGAAGTAAAATATAATAATACAATACAAGGTGGTAGAACCGTTCAATTAACTGAAGGGAAAAATGTATCTCAAAGGTTTATTGCAGAGAAAAATAACTTGAGTAGAATAGGTCTATATTCATTAATGCCAAGCATTAGTACTCAATCTACTGTTAATGTAAAAGTATTAGAAACTGAATCAAAAAGAGAAATATTAAATCAAGATGTGTTTTTAGGGCAATTAAAAGATAACGAATATTTTGAAATAAATATAGAAAATCAATTTGATTCAAAAGGAAAAGAATATGAAGTAATTGTTCAAGGTGTTGATGGAAATGAATTAAATTCAATACAATTTGCATATTCAATAGATAAAAATGAATACTTAACAGGAGCATATGAAGGAGAAGAGTTAAAAGAAAATAATATATTAACTAAACTTACTTATACTAATCTTATGGGATTTAAAAAAGTAGGATTAATCTGGGGAATCATATTTGTTTCTTTAATGAGTTTTGCTTTATATGGATTAGATAAAAAGAACTTAAAAAAAGATGCAATTTTCTTTGGATTTACATGTATAGTATCATTTGCAGTGCTTGTTTTAGTTATAATTTCAAACAAAACATATAATGACAAACTAGTAAATTTATTTAAAAATCAATTTGGAATAATTTCATTAATGCTAACTGTAGTATTTGGAACAAGCTATTATTTCTTATTAAAAATATTTACAAAGAAAAATATTAAATTAGAAAATATATTTATATTAGTTATTATTCCAATTGGAATTTTATATTGCTTAGCAAATCCATTAGGAAAAACGCCAGACGAAATTACACATGCAACAAAAGCATTAGAAATATCATATGGAAGATTATTTAAAGATGCAAATGAAAATGGAGAAGCTATAGCAGAATATACAGAATCATTAGAAGAAATATTTAGCAGTGAAAATGAAACATATGAACAATATTTTGATACATTAAAACTAGATGAAGCGGAAAACACAAAAACATATAAATATTCAAATATGGCACTTTATTTTCCGAGCTGTCATTTAGCACAAGCTATAGGAATTTTAGTAGCCAGAATTTTAGGTGGAAGCCTGGCTATACAACTATATTTTGGAAGAATAGCAAATTTATTAGTTTCTGTAATGTTAATATATTTTGGAATTAAATATATACCATTTAAAAAAATATTTGTATTCCTTATTGCACTTCTACCAATAACATTACAAGAAATATCATGTCTTTCTTCAGATGCAATAGCTATATCAATTTCAATATTCTATATATCATATATTTTGCATTTGATTTTTGATGAAAAGATAGAAAAACTAAATAAAAAGTATTTAATAATTCTTGCTATTTCAAGTATAATTGTTGCTATGTCAAAAATTGTATATATTCCATTATGCATATTTATATTTTTAATACCATGCAAGAAATTCGAGAATAAAAAAGACAAATTAATTAAATTAGGATTAATTTTTGGAATTGCTATAATTATTAATTTAATTTGGCTTATGTATTCGTCAAGATTTTTAATAGAATACAATATAGGAGTAAATTCTAAAGAACAAGTAATATTTATATTAACTCATCCAATTCAATATTTCTTTATACTTGCAAAAACAATTGCTAATAATTTTGAAATGTGGAATTTAGGATTGTTTGGATGTAGTCTTGGAGTATTCGGAATACAAGAAATAAGTGCTTCTTACATTGTCACATATGCTTTCTCAATATTGTTTATATTAATGATTTTATTAAATAATGAAGAAGAGGCAAATAAAAATAATTGTATTTTAAGAGTAGTTTCACTAATAATATTTTTAGCAGTAATACTTCTTATATGTACAAGCTTATATGTACAATT
>JAZQTI010000051.1:0-16184 GCA_045630665.1 Candidatus Scatovivens sp. | reverse complement strand
TCATAACATAGTGGTTTATCGAATTGAGAAATTTGATATGATTTTGGATTATCTGGATAAAAATAATTTTTTCTATCATTTTTACTATTTTTTTCTATACTACAATTTGTAGCTAATCCTGCTTTTACTGCATATTCAACAACTTTTTCATTAAGTACAGGTAATGTTCCTGGCATTGCCATACATATCGGACAACAATGTGTATTTGGTTCTCCACCAAATTCTGTTGAACATGAACAGAATATTTTTGTTTTTGTAGAAAGTTCACAGTGAACTTCTAGCCCAATTACTATTTCATAATCTTCTCTTGCCATTAGCTATTCCCTCCTTTAAATGTTGGTTTGTTTTCTCTAAAGTTTGTATTTTGTTCATAGCTGTAAGCAGCTTGAAGAAGTTTTTCTTCATCAAAAGCTTTTCCTATTAATTGGAATCCTATTGGCATTCCTTTGCTATCTAATGCGCAAGGTACACTAATTCCTGGTAATCCTCCTATATTTACAGGTACTGTACAAATATCTGCTAAATACATTTCTAATGGATTACTTGATTTTTCACCAATTTTAAATGCTGTTGTAGGTGATGTTGGTGTTAATAATAGATCATATTTACCAAACAATTCATCATAAGCATTTTTAATAACTGTTCTAACTTTTTGAGCTTTTTTATAATAAGCGTCATAATATCCTGAAGAAAGAACATAAGTACCAAGCATAATTCTTCTTTTTACTTCTGGTCCAAATCCTTCACTTCTTGAATTTTTATAGATATCTTTTAAGTTATCATAGTTTTCTGTTCTGTATCCATAACGAATACCATCAAATCTTCCAAGGTTTGAGCTTGCTTCTGCACAAGCGATTATATAGTAAACTGATGTTGCATATTGTCCAACTTCAAATGAACAGTCTTCAACAATAGCTCCCATTTCTTCATATTTTTTAGCTACTGCTAATATAGCATCTCTAACTTCTTCATTGATACCTTCTCCAAGATATTCTTTTGGAAGACCAATTCTCATTCCTTTTACATCATTTAGTAAAGACTTTGTATAATCTTTTTCTCCAACATCAACTGATGTAGAATCTTTTTCATCATGTCCTGCAATTAAATTTAAAAGTATTGCACTATCTGTAACATCTTTTGTTATCGGACCAATTTGATCTAATGATGATGCAAATGCAACTAAACCATATCTTGAAACTAATCCATATGTAGGTTTTAATCCTACTACACCACAAAGTGATGCTGGTTGACGGATACTTCCTCCTGTATCGCTTCCTAAAGCCCATGGTGCTGTTTCTGCTGCAACTGCTGCTGCACTTCCTCCAGAACTTCCACCTGGTACTCTATCTAAATCCCATGGATTTTTTGTTTTGAAAAATGCAGAATGTTCTGTTGAACCTCCCATTGCAAATTCATCCATATTTAATTTTCCAAGATATATCATATCTTCTTTATTTAACTTTTCAATAACTGTTGCATCATAAGGAGCAACAAAGTTTTCAAGCATTTTAGAACTACATGTTGTTTTAGTTCCTGTAATGCACATATTATCTTTTATTCCTATTGGAATTCCTGCAAATTTTGAAACTGGTTTTCCAGCTTTTCTATCTTCATCTACTTTTTTTGCTTTAGCTATAGCTTCATCTTCTAAAAGAGAAACATAAGCTTTAACTTTTGGTTCTACTTCTTTTATTCTATCAAAATAACTTCTTGTAATTTCTTCTGAAGTTACTTCGCCTTTTTCAAGCATTTCTACAAGTTCGTGTACTGTATATTCATAAAGTTTCAAACTAAACTACCTCCTTAATATTCTCATAAAATTCATCCCAAGAATTTACTTTCACAATATTGTTATTTTCATAGTATTTGTTATTTTCAGTAGTCATCATGTAAGTTTTAATACTTCCACTCGATACCATTTCACAATTTCTAATGCTATCATCTATAAAAATATCTATATTTTCTCTTTGAGCAATTTCTAACTTATTATGAGAATTTATAATCAATTTATCATAACTAATTTTGTTTTCATTAAGCCATTTTTCTGTAATAGCTCTTGCATCTACTATTTCATCATCAATTCTTGCTGTTATTAAAATAATTTTATTTCCTTTGTTTTTTATCTTATTTATTATTTCTACAGCAGATTGTTTTGGTATTACATTTTCTAACATAGGAATATAATATTGCATCCAAAAAAGCTTTGCTTCTTTTCTAGACAAATCATATTTCTCAATTATATTGTAATAATCTGTTTTACTTGACAAGTTTAAATCCAATTTTCTATTTAATTCTTGCTCCACATACTTTTTTATATATGGTAAAAAAGTTTCAAACGTATTTGAAATAGTATCATCTATATCTATACCAATATTCATTTGACTCTCCATTTATTTAAATTTTGTTTTTGATTAATTTAAATATTAGAAAACTAATTTAATACTTTTGGTATTCTAAACATTCCTTCATCTTGGCTTGGAGCATTCTGTAGTAAAAGTTCTCTATTTGCGAAGTTTCGAACCTCGTCTTTTCTTAATACATTAGATTTTTCATTTGCTGCAATTGTTTCATTAAGTCCTTCTGTGTTAACATTATTAATCATATTTGCAAACTCTAATATTTCTTGCATATCTTTTGTGTATCCATCTATTTCTTTCTCAGAAAGATTTAAACATGCAAGTTTTGCAATATGAATAACTTCTTCTTTACTGATAGCCATATGCTTCAACTCCCTTCATATAATGGTTTATTATATAATGAAATCCCAAAAAAGACAAGAAAAAATCGCTATAAATAGCGATTTTTAAAATTATTTATATATTTTATAATAAAATTCCAATTATATTAAACAAAAAGCAGACTTATATAGTCTGCCCTATTTTTATTAAGATCTTACTGTATCATCACAAATGCATTTTCCATAGCAATCTGAAAATTGTCCGAAAGCTATAACTGCAAAATCATTTGCAATTAATCCTACCATTGCTACTAAACACATTAATCCTATTGGTACATTTATTAATAGTACTAGTAAAGATACTATTGTTCCATATGCCATTAAAAATCCTGATCCTAATTTTCCAGCATATAAACGATGTACTCCAAAGAATCCTAAAAACCAACATAACATTAATGTTGTTAATCTATTTTTCTTACTTACATTTTCTTTTTCCATTTTATTTTCTCCTTAGTTTTATTATATGTCTAAAATATTTTTATATTAAATTGTTTTTTTTGTCAATATAATATAGCAATGTTACACAAATGATAAAATTAAAGCAATATTTGAAATCTTTTAAATCCTTTATTTCCTTAAATATAATTTGTTTTTTTAGTAAAAAAGAATGGACTCAAAATCCATTCTTTTTATTTTTTAGCTAATTGCATTTATTAATCCACCAAGAGCTGCTCCAGCTATATTTCCTGCTGTAGCACTTCCACTACCACCTGTTGGCGGTGGATTATTTCCTGTTCTTTGTGTCATTGCTTGTCCATTTACTGGAGCTAATAACACTTTTCCTGAACCTCTATAAACATTTACTAAACCTTCTCCTGAGATACCAGATCCAATTAAAGATTTTCCAGATTTTTCTACCGTAAATTCTAATGATCCAGACCAAGCAACAGCAAAGTTTCCATCAACTTTTAATGTATCATTTTCAAGAGTGATTTCTATTAACTCATCTCTTGGTACATAGCTTTCTAATGCTACAATACCATTTCCACTTAATTTTAAGTTAAATAATCCTTCTCTTCCAAATACAGCAGATGATAAGTTTGATCTCATAACAACATCTTGTTGTACTGTTGATTCACATGCCAAAAACATTCCATCATCAAGAACAATACCTGTTGGCCATTCTGCTAGATCTTCTAATATAATATGTCTATATGTAGGTTCTAGCATTATTATACCATTTCCTTTATATTTTGGTTTTACAGCAGCTTCTTTTGTTACAGCACCTTTTATTGCTTTTCCAAAGAAATCTCCAACTCCTTTTACGTCACTAGTCATTTCTATATTTCCTAGTGTCCATTGCATTGAACCAGCACTAAGAGTATATTCATTATTATTTACTTCAACTAGTACTTGTCTTTTTCTAACATTCATTTTATGAGCAAAATAAGATGTTACTGCAGAATTTGGGTTAACACTTAAATCTGTTACATATTCAATAACTCTCATTCCTTCTTTTTTGTCAATAACATTGATATTCTCATTGTTTAATAAATTTTTAATTTTATACATTTTTTCCTCCCGAAACTAAATATAATCCTACATATTAATTATATTTATATTTTTCCCATTATACAATTATATTCTTTTAACAAATTTATAACATTCTTCTTACATTTGCCCTCAAAAATAAAAAAGTTTTATACACAGTTTTTAAACTTTTTGTGTATAAAACTTTAATAATTTATTTTTTTATTTCATTTCCATAATAAGCATCCAATAATATTTGTTTTATTTCTGATACTAATGGTACTCTTGGATTTACACCTGTGCATTGATCTTCAAAAGCTTTATCTGCTAACATATCTACTTTTGATAAAAACTCTTTTTCATCTATTCCACATTCTTTTAAAGATTTTTCTTCTCCAATTTTTGCATTTAATTCTTGAACTGCTTTTACAAGTGAATTTATTCCTTCTTCTACCGTATTAGATTTTAAACCTAATCTTTTTGCAATTTCTGTATATTTAACATCTGCTATATAATGTTCATATTTAGGGAATGAAACCATTTTTGTTGGTTTTGTTCCATTATATTTTATAACATAAGGTAAAATTATAGCATTTGCTTTTCCATGTGGAATATGGAATTCAGCTCCTAATTTATGTGCAATTGAATGATTTACTCCTAAAAATGCATTTGTAAATGCCATACCTGCTATACAACTTGCATTATGCATTTTTTCTCTTGCAACTTGGTTTGTACCATCTTCATATGCTTGTGGTAAATATTTAAATACAAGTTCAATTGCTTTTTCAGCTAATCCATCAGTATAATCTGATGCCATAACTGAAACATAAGCTTCTAAAGCATGCGTTAATACATCCATTCCTGTATCTGCTGTTAATTTTTTTGGTAATGTCATAACTAAATCTGGATCCACAATTGCAACATCTGGTGTTAATTCATAATCTGCTAAAGGATATTTCATATTTTTTTCTTTATCTGATATAACCGCAAATGAAGTAACTTCTGAACCTGTGCCTGATGTAGTTGGTATACATACCATTTTACATTTTTTACCAAGTTTTGGAAATTTATATGTTCTTTTTCTGATATCCATGAATTTTAGTTTTAGGCCTTCTACATCAGCATCTGGATTTTCAAAAAATAACCACATACCTTTTGCAGCATCCATAACACTTCCACCACCAAGAGCTATTATAACATCTGGATTAAAGTTTTCCATTGCTTGTACACCTTTTTGTATAGTTGTAAAAGATGGATCTGGTTCTACATCTGAAAAAATCTCAGCATGTACATATTGTTCTCTTTTTCTTAAATAATATAATATTTTTTCTACATATCCAAGTTCAATCATTGAAGGATCAGTAACTATAAATGCTTTTGTTATATCTGGCATTTTTTCTAAATATGCTATAGATCCAGCTTCAAAAAATATTTTTTCTGGAACTTTAAACCATTGCATATTTACTCTTCTTTCAGCAACTCTTTTTACATTTATTAAATTTACAGAAGATACATTTGATGTTGTTGAGTTTCCACCAAATGTTCCACATCCTAAAGTTAATGATGGAATATTTGTATTATAAATATCTCCAATAGCTCCATGTGTTGATGGTGAATTAACAATTACTCTTCCTGCTTTTACAGTTTTTGAAAATTGTAATATAACTTCTTTATCTTCTGAATGAATTACAGCAGAATGTCCCATTCCACCAAATTTAATTAATTGATCTGCTGTTTTTATTCCATCTTCTGCTGTTTTCACAACATAATAAGCTAATACTGGGCTAAGCTTTTCTTTTGAAAAAGGATATTCTTCTCCAACACCATTTTCTTTAACTACAATAACTTTTGTATTTTCTGGAATTTCAAATCCTGCCCAGTTAGCAATTGTTTGTGGGCTTTGGCCTGCAATTGCTCCATTTAATTTATTTCCATTTGCTTTGTCAAACATAACTGAAACAAGTTTTGATTTTTCTTCTTCATTAACAAAATAGCAATTTAAAGATTTCATTTCTTTTTCAAAATCTTTTGAAATTTCTTTTTCTACTATAACAGCTTGTTCCGAAGCACAAATCATACCATTATCAAATGATTTTGACATAACTAAATCGGTTGCTGCTCGTCTCAATTTTGCACTTTTATCTATAAAGCAAGGTACATTTCCAGGTCCAACTCCTAATGCTGGTTTTCCACTTGAATAAGCTGCTTTTACCATTCCTGTACCACCTGTTGCTAATATTAAATCTATATCAGGATGATTCATTAATAAACTTGTTGCTAAAACAGAAGGATGGTCTATCCATAATATACAATCTTTTGGAGCACCTTCTTCTACTGCTGCTTTTCTAACTATTTCAGCAGCTTCTCTACTACAATTCTGAGCTGATGGATGAAAACCAAATATTATAACATTTCTTGTTTTTGCAGAAATCATTGATTTAAACATAACAGTTGAAGTCGGATTTGTTACTGGTGTTACTCCAGCTATAACTCCTACTGGTTCAGCAATTAAAGAATAACCTTCTTCTTCATTTGTAGATATTACGCCAACTGTTTTATCTTTTTTTATATTATGATAAACATATTCTGTTGCAAACATATTCTTTGTTATTTTGTCTTCGTAAATTCCTCTTCCAGTTTCTTCGACAGCCATTTTAGCTAATCTCATATGGTTGTCAAGTCCTGCCATTGACATTCTTTTTACAATTCTATCAACTTGTTCTTGTGTTAATTTCTTATATTCTGCTGAAGCAACTTTGGCTCTTTTTACTAAATCATTAATCATTTCTTCAATTTCAAGTCTTTGTTGTTTTGTTATTTCAGCCATAATGAATCTCCTTTTTCCTTTGTTTTATATATAAAATAGTATATATATAATTACTATTAAATTCAAGTAAATTCTTCAACAAAAAAGGAACATTTATATTTCAAAATGTCCCTTTTTTAGCTTTATACAAACACATTCATTATTTGACATATAACTGGAATTTGCATAAGTATTAATATATTCATTAGTAGTTTTGGATTTGTTTCTATTTTGGTTTTATTTACTAAGAAAATTAACAATGCTGCAACTGGTATAAAGTATCTTCCTTGAATTCCTAAAATACTATCTTTTCCAACTTCCCATAATGATGTCCATTGAATATAAATAGCTGTAACTATTAATAATCCGGTTCCAATCATTATAAGTACTACCCATATTTTTCTTGCCAAATTTAATTCTATTTTCTTTTCCTTTTCTTTATCTTCCATAAATACTGAGAAAAATAATATTATACTGTATATATATGAAATTATAGGATAAACTGTTGTTTTTGCATGGCACATTAATTCATCACCTGTACATAATTGATAAATAAATTGTGCACCTTTTGCTGTCATTGTATTTAAAATTACAAGTACATATTCAAATGGATTATTTAATATATATTTTAATTGGTCACCAGATGCTGCATTTGAATTTGCTAAATTCATACTTCCTATAACAAGCCATCCAAGCCCTACTATAACACTTAATGTTATTAGTAAAATAACAAATCTCTTCCAAGATTTTTTATTTTCAAAATTATCGTATTTTAATAATAATACTAAGGTAACAAATGGTAAATACACTATCTTACAAAGCGCTAGTAAACATGCCGTTAAAATAGTAATTATTTGTTCTTTTGTCGTAATCTTTTCTTTTAAATAAACTTTTCTATATATAAAAGCTATAAAGAATGTACATACTGCATTTGTTACAGTATCTCCTGAAATACATATTGCTGAAAAAATATTAACTGGTAATAAACATAGAATTGTTAAAAATAGTTTTTTATTTGGCATTATTTTTATTGCATATGCACATAATGCTGTCCAAAATATATAACCAGTTATTCTTCCACACATTCCTATTATAACAACATTATCACTAAATAATCTTCCTGCTGTTACTCCTAAAACTTGAGGTATGTATTGAATCGGTGAATATAATTTCATATTCCAATAATAACTTATTAAATCTTTTCTTTCTTCTGAATTCATACTAAAAGCATCAAACTCATTCGCATAATTTTCATAAGTCATATCTCTATTATTGTTATAATCCATAGCTTTTTGAAAAGCTGGTGGAAATAAGGTATCTTCTTGAAAACTTAAACTTGTGTATTTTTGAGAAATTTTAAAAACTCTTAAAAAATGTGAACCTTCATCTGTTCCGTTTGGAAATGGTGCTGCTAGAAAGTAAAATACACCGAATATTATTGCAAGTACTATAAATTGTTTATGATATTCTACATCTTTTTTATTAAAAATAACTAAAACAACATCTATAGCAACAGCAATTATTAAACTAGCAACTAATAATATATTTTTTATTATTTCTTTAGTTTCAAAAACCGCTTCTCTAAAATAAAAAATTGTAATTGCTATAAAAATCCAATAAAAAACTTGGGAAATAATAAAGTTCTTGTCAAGTCTTTTTAAAATTCCTTTTTTATGTTTTGTTTTTTCCTCTTTTACTTCTACTATCTGCTTTTTATCATTTTCTTCTTTACTCATATCGTCCTCCAGAAAATTCTTATTTGCCGACATTATAACACATAAATCTCAAAAAATATATATTTTTAAAATTTATATAATTTTTTAAGAAAACAAAAAAACCTAAACTTTTAAAGTTTAGGTTTTATTTTTAATATATGTAATTTTGTGGATTTACTGGTGATCCATTTATTCTTATTTCTAAGTGTAAATGTGGTCCTGTTGAGTTACCTGTTGATCCTACTGCTGCAATTGTAGATCCTGCTCCTACTTGTTGTCCTGCTGACACATATAGAGCACTACAGTGTGCATAATAAGATTGAACTCCATTTCCATGATCTATTATAAGTAAATTTCCATAAGATCCTTTATATCCTGAATACACTACTGTTCCAGCTGCTACTGGTCTAATTCCAGTTCCATTTGAAGTTGATATGTCAAGTCCTGTGTGTGCAGAAGATCTTGATCCACCTCTTGAACCGAATCTAGAAGAAATTGAACCATTTACAGGAACTGCTAATGCTAATCCATTTAAGTTTCCTGTTGGTGCAGATGTTGCTGTACTAGCAAAACTTTTTGCTCTTGCAGCTGCTGCTTTCTTTTTAGCTTCTTCTTGTTTTTTCTTTTCATATTCAGTTACTTTAGCTATTTTAAATTCGTTTAATGTATTTGCTGCATCTTCTTTTGTATTTACATTTGTTGTTTCTGTTGTGAAGACTTCAACAATACCTAATTTTAAATCAACATCCTTGTTTAGGTCTGCTTTTACTTCGCTTACTATGTTTTCTGCTTCTTCTTGTGTTTTTACAACAGCTTTTTGCTCTCCATCAGATGTAACAGCAAAGAATCTGTATGTTGTTGTTGTCAAGTTTTCGACAGCTAACATAATTGTTTGATTATTAACGTCTTTTTCCCTATTTATTAATTTGAATTCATACTCTGGTAACACTTCGATTTCTCTAAAAGCAACATTACCATCTGTATTATTCATATATTTTTCTATTTTCTTTTCAATTAATTCTCTATTTTCAACATACCCAATTGTTTCTCCTGATATTGTGACTTTATATGCAGGTTTGTATTTTATACATACTACAGTTACTACTATAGCAGATCCAATTGTTACTAATTTTAGGGTTTTGATAGCTTCTTTTGTATAATATTTAACCCAATTTTTTAAAATAAAATTCACTCTCCTTTTACGGTTTTAAAATTGCGTCACTAGGTTCTATTATACTACAAAAAAAAGCCGAGTTCAATCTTAAGTTTTTTGATTTAACCTTTTTATAACCTTTTTAAACCAAATCTCCCTTTTTGATTTTGACAAAAAGAAAAGTTTTCTTTTTAGAACTCTTTTTTGCTCTTTTTTTCTTCATTTTACTGCCAACAAGATTTTTAAGCTAATATCAAAAAGTGGTTCTTTTTTCATTTTTTTGATATATTTTTAATATATCTTTTGATACTCTGTCCCATTTTTTCATAATTTTTTTTATTAAAAATATTCATTTTTTCATAAAAAAATACATTTTAGAAAGTTATTTTTTACTTCTAAAATGTATCTTTTTATCTATTATTTCAATTTCATTGATAATAATTTACTGATTCCTTTTTCTTCCATTGTTATTCCATATACTGTATCTGCTGCTTCCATAGTTCCTTTTCTATGAGTAATAACTAAGAATTGAGAATCTTTTGAAAATTTCTTTAAATATTCAGCGAATCTATATACGTTAACATCGTCTAATGCTGCTTCAATTTCATCTAGTACACAAAATGGAGCTGGATTAATTTTTAATATTGCAAATAATAACGCTATTGCTGTAAATGCTCTTTCTCCACCAGATAAAAGCATCATATTTTGTAATTTTTTTCCAGGTGGTTGAACTTCAATTTCTATTCCACATTCTAGAATATTTTCTTCATCTGCTAATATTAATTCTGCTTTTCCACCACCAAATAATTCAGCAAAAACTTCTCCAAAGTTTTTATTAATAATCTTAAATTGCTCTGCAAATTGTTTTTGCATTGTATCTGTCATTTCACTAATTACTTTTTTAAGTTTATTACTTGAATCTTCTAAGTCAAGTCTTTGTTCACTCATGAAATCATATCTTTCTTTCATTTCTTTGTATTCATTTATAGCATCAACATTAACACTACCTAATTCTCTAATTTCACTTCGTATTGAATTAACTTTTCTTTGAACCTCTTGAGGTTTTTCTGCTTTTTGTATGTCACCAGTATTATTTGGAGTTAATTCATAATCTTCCCACATCTTATTTATTACTTGATTTAATTCAAGTTCTATTTTAGATTTCTTTAAATCTAATTTTGATATGTGATTTTTGATATCTTCCATTTTTGCAGATTGATCTTCAAGTTCTTTTTCTAAGTTTGACAATTTTTCATTTTTGTTTATTCTATCTTGTTTTAATTTCTCAACTTTGTCTGTACTTCCAAGAATTTCTTTTTCTAGTTCTTGAATCTTTAATTTTACTTCTTCTATTTTTTCTTCTAATGCTTTATTGTCAAGTAAAATTTTCTCTCTTATTTCTTTTTTAGATTCAATACTTGTTTGATTGTTTTGAATATCTAAATCTATTCTTTCAACCATTTCATTTATTGAAACTTCACTTTCATCAAATGATGACACTGAAATTTTCAAATTAGTAATATCAAAATTTAAATCATCTATGTATTTTTGATTGTCTTTATTTAAATTAGAAAATTCTTCAATTATTTTTCCTAATTCTTCATTTTCTTTGTCAAGAGTTTCAATTTCTTTATTTAATTTTTCTTGTGCTTCTTTGCAATTTTCTTTTTCTTTTTCCACATCTGATTTATCATTTCTTAATTTTGCAAGTTTAGCATCTAATTTTAAGATTTCTAAATCAAAATTATGTATTTTTTGTTTTTCAGTTGCATAAACGATTTCAAGCTCTTGTGCTTCTTTTTGTTTTGCTTCGAATTTTTCAAGAATTTCAGAAATGCTGTTTTCATAATCTTGTTTTTCTTTTTCTGCATTTTCTATCTTTTTCTTTATTTCTACAAGTTCTTTTTCAAGAGCTTCAATTTCTTTTCCTCTACCTAAAATACTAACTGTTTTTGTAGGAGTTGATCCTCCACTTATTGCTCCTGAAGGATTTATAACATCTCCTTTTAAGGTTACTATTTTAAATTTGTAAGAATTTTGTTTTGCAAGTTTTACTGCGTCTTCAATTTCCTCAACAATTACTGTTCTACCTAATAAATTTAGAATAACACCTTCATATTTTCTATCAGCTTTTACTAAATCAGACGCAACTCCTATTACTCCATTAATTCCTCTTGTATTAACTCCTGTTACTTTTTGCCCTTTTACAGATGTAATTGGTAAAAATGAGGCTCTTCCCAAATTATTTTCTCTTAAATAGTTAACTAATTCTTTAGCTTCTTCTTCTGAGTCTGTAACTATATTTTGAATTGTAGGTCCAAGTGTCATTTCTATTGCAAGTTCATATTTTTTATCTACTGAAATAAGATTTGCTAAAACTCCATGAACTCCTTTTGAAACTGTAGTTTTTCTTTCTACCGCTTCTAACAAAGATTTTACACTCTTACTATAACCTTCTTTTTCTTTTTCCGTTTCTACTAAGAATTTATATCTTGCTTCTTTTATTCTATATTCTGATTGATAGCTATTGATTCTTATATCAAATTCTTTTAGTTTTTCTTGGCTTCTATCTTTTTCTTCTTTCATACTATCAATTGATTTTGTAATAGCATTTTTACTTGTTTCTAAACTATAAAAGCCTTTTGATAGTTCTTCTTTATTCGTTCTTGACAAGTCAAGTTCTGAAATTGTTTCTTGAATTTCAGATTTTAAAGAGTTTTCTCTTTTTATATAATTTTCAAAATTCGCTTTTTGTGTATTTACTTCTGCTATAATTTCATATTTGTTATCTACATTGTCTTGAACAATTTTCTTTTTACTTTCTATTTCAACTTCTTTATCAGATAGAGTTTTTGAATATTTTTCTAACTCTTCTTCTTTTTCTTTTAATTCTTTTTCGAATTTTTCTTTATTAGTATATAAGTTTTTCTTTTTTTCTTGTTTTGTATTTTTTTCTTTTTCTAGCTCTTGATTTCTTTTTTCTAATTCTTCAATTTCTATTGCATATCTTTCATAGTTATCCTTATTATTAGAAATTCTTTCTGTTGCAATACCAATTTCGCTGTTAAATTGTTCCTTTTTTTGATTTCCTTCAAAACCTAAATTTTGAATTCTTTCAATTTCTTCAATTAAGTTATCTATTACAATTTTCAAATCTTCTTTTTCAAGTTGTAAATTGTTCAAAACTTCATCTTCTTTTACTTTTTGTGTTTCTAATAAATCTATATTTTGAACAATATCTTCTGTTTGTCTTTTAAAATCTTCTATATTATATAAGAAAAGTCCAACTTCTATATTTTTTAATTCATCTCTTAAACTCAAATATTTTTTTGCTTTTTCTGATTGTGCTTTTAGCGGTCCTATATTATTTTCTATTTCATTTATAATATCATTTATTCTTAATAGATTTAATTTTGTTTGTTCTAGTTTCTTTTCTGATTCAAGTTTTCTTGTTCTATATTTTACAATACCTGCTGCTTCTTCAAAAATATGTCTTCTATCTTCTGATTTATTACTTAAAATTTCATCAATTTTACCTTGCCCAATTATTGAATACCCATCTTTTCCAATACCTGTATCCATAAATAGTTCTAAAACATCTTTTAATCTGCATGGTGTTTTATTTATAAAATATCCAGACTCCCCAGTTCTATAAATTCTTCTTGTAACAATTACTTCATTATATTCTATAGGTAATTTTGAATCAGAGTTGTCAAGTACCAAAGATGCTTCAGCATATCCTAAAGGTTTTCTGTTTTGAGTACCTGCAAATATAATATCTTCAGACTTTGCACCTCTTAATGATTTTAAGCTTTGTTCACCTAATACCCATCTAATACAATCTGATATATTACTCTTTCCAGAACCATTTGGTCCAATTACTGTAGTTAAGCCTGGCATAAAATCTAATACAGTTTTATCTGCAAAAGATTTAAAACCATACATTTCTAAACGTTTTAAATACATATTTTTTTCCTCATTCTTCTTTTTTAACATTTACAATCATATTATATTTTATTTGTTTTTTCAAGGTTTATAGACATATTTTTTAATGTAAAAAATATGCAATTTTTCAATTTTATAATTTTTAATTTACAATTACTTCAATATACTTGACCAAAAAAATATTAAGATATAAAATGATTGTAGTATACTTATGAGGAGAATATAATGAAAGAAGAATTTGATTTTTATAATAGTACATCTATTAAATCTTATAATTTAGATGAATCTATTCGTTATCAATTAAAAACACTTGATGGTCTTGATGTTTATACTAGAAAACATACTGAAAATGTTGCTAATATAACTTGTAGACTTTGTGAAGTTTTAAGAATGGATAAAGGATTTACTATTTACTGTACAACTTGTGCTTATCTACATGACATTGGAAAAATATTTATCCCACCTTCAATTTTACAAAAACCATCAAGATTAACTGATGAAGAATATGATGTTATGAAAACTCACACAACTATCGGATACAAAATATGTATGAATGATTTAAAACTTCGTCCATATTCAGCTGGTGCTTTATACCATCATGAAGCATTAGATGGTAGTGGTTATCCTCATGCCATTTCTGGTAATCAAATACCTTATGAAGCACAAATTATTCGTGTTGCTGATGAATTCGAAGCAATAACAGCAAAACGTCAATATAAAAGCCATGTTGGTGTTGTTGATGCATTAAATATAATGATAGAAAACACAAGACCAACTCTTCCAAAAGATTTTAAAGATGGAATGAAAAGATTAATGGTTCCAGGTGAAGGAAAAATAGATAAAAAAGTTCTAAAAGCATTATTTAAAGTTATTGTTGATGATACAGAATATGAAATCGTTGCAAGAAGTGATTATGTTGATTTTATAAAATCAGAAATTAAAAGAATTTCAGATGCTCAAAGATATTACTTTAAAATGAAATCTGCACTAACAGAAAGCAAAAGAGAATATTATAAAGCTGAAATCAAATGTTATTTAAAACCTCATGAAGATCCAGAAAAAATTCCTGAAATGCTTGAAGAATTTGAAAACACTTATAAAGCAAGACGCGATCATATAACAAAATTAAATTATGAAGTAAGACAAATAAAAAGATTAACGATTTAATCGTTAATCTTTTTTATTTTATTAATACAAAAAGAGCCACGATATGTAGCTCTTTTATTTTTTAGTATTGTCTTCCCCATACAACCATTTTTGTGGCTTTTTTTCCACAAACTGGGCATGTATCTGCCAAATGTTCTTGTTCAAATGGCATACATCTTGAATGTGCTCCTATAACTTCTTTTATTTTGTTTTCACATTCAACATTTTCACACCACATTGTTTTTAAGAAACATTGTTCTTCTTCCATTAATTTAATCATTTCATCTAAAGTATATGCAACTTTAGTTTTTGCTTTTCTTCTTTCTAAACAAACATTGTACATACTTTTTTGAATATCTTCTAATAAAGTTTCTAATCTTTCTTCTAATTTAGCAAGTTCTACAACTTCTTTTTCTCCATTATCTCTTCTTACTAAAACCGCTTGATTATTTTCTAAATCTCTTGGTCCAATTTCAATTCTAACTGGTACTCCTCTCATTTCCCAATCATTAAACTTGAATCCTGTAGAGTAATTATCTCTATCATCTAATTTCATTCTAAATTTTTTATTTAATCCATTATAAATTTCAGAAACTTTTTCTAGTACACCTTCTTTATGTTGTGCAATTGGAACTATTACAGCTTGGATTGGAGCAACTCTTGGTGGTAATTTTAATCCTCTATTATCTCCATGAGCCATAATTAAAGCTCCCATTAATCTTGTTGATGTTCCCCATGATGTATGATGTGGATATTCTTCTTTACCTTCTTTTGTTTGGAATTTAACTCCAAATGTTTTTGTAAAGTTTTGTCCTAAATAATGTGATGTTCCTGCTTGAATTGATCTACCATCATGCATTAATGTTTCTACTGTATAAGTATCAACTGCACCAGCAAATTTCTCTAAGTTTGTTTTTTGTCCTTTAACTACTGGTATTGCTAAATAATTTTCAATAACATCTGCATATACATCTAACATTTCTAACACTAATGCTCTTGCCTCTTCCTCTATTGCATGAATTGTATGTCCTTCTTGCCAATGGAATTCTCTACTTCTTAATATAGGTCTTGTTTCTTTTTCCCATCTTAATACATTACACCATTGATTATATATGCATGGCAAATCTCTCCAAGACTTTACCCATTTTGAATAAAGTGTTGAAAACATTGTTTCTGATGTTGGACGTATACAAAGTTTTTCTTCTAATTCTT
>JAZQTI010000050.1:0-2956 GCA_045630665.1 Candidatus Scatovivens sp. | reverse complement strand
ATTTATTATTAATTTAAAATAGACCATTGTGTATAACAATGGTCTAAAAATAAACTACATATTAAATTTATAGTTTTCTTACAATATAAATTTATACTATTATTTTATAGCTTTATTTCCATATTTATTATTAACAATTTTATCATATGGTACTTTTTCAGTTAACTCTCCAGCTTCTATCATAACATCTTGCAATCTATTAAAACTCTCTTCTTTTAATATTGGAGTGTCATTCCAAGCATCTATATTTTTATAACTTTGAATTGCTGTTTCCAAAATGTCTAAATCTGTATCTGGGAAAAAGTCTTGAACAGCTTCAGCTATTTCTTTAGCAGAATGTGTTTTAACCCATTGTTCTCCTTTATAAATAGCATTTGTAAAACCTTGTATTATTTCTTCATTTTCTTCAATATAACTTTTTTTAGCAAAATATGCTGTATATGGAATTTCTCCTGATTCTTCTCCAACTGAAGCAACTACAAATCCTTTTCCTTGTAGTTCTGTCATAGATGCAGTCGGTTCAAATAAAGTCACATAATCAGCATTCCCTGCAGCAAAAGCTCCTGCCATTAAATCAAATTTAATACTATCATCTAATACCAAATCAGATTGTGGATTTAATCCGTTTTCTTTCAAAACATATTCAAATGTCATATACGGTACTCCGCCTTTTCTTCCTGGTATTACTGTTTTTCCTTTTAAATCTTGCCAATTAAAATTATCTGTACTTTCTCTTGAAACTAAAAACGAGCCATCCTTTTTAGTTAATTGTGCAAATACTTGTGTATAGTCTTCTTTTCCTTCATTATAAACATATATTGATGCCTCTGGCCCTGCAAAACCTATATCAACTTGATTAGAAAGTACAGATGTCATAACAGCATCCGCTCCTTGACCAGTTATTAACTCAATATTTATTCCATTTTCTTTAAAAAATCCATTTTGAATAGCTACATATTGTGGTGAATAAAAAACAGATCTTGTAACTTCACTAACATTAATTGTTGTGATGTTTTCTTTTGACATAGTTTCTATTGTCTTTTCTTCTCTGCTGATACTTGCAATGATAGCAATTATTAAAATTACTATGGTTATTATAATTCCAATAATAATTTTCTTTTTCATAACTCCTCCTTATTATTTTGATATTTTATATTATGTTTTTTATAAGAATAAGTTACTAAACTTTTAATTTTGTTTTTGATAATACTTTTTCAAAAATTAAAACAACTCCATACATCACTCCTGCTAGAATTCCTAAAATTAAAACACTTGTCATAACTAAATCTAATTTAAAAACTTGACCACCATAAACAATTAAATACCCCAGTCCCGCTTTTGAAACCAGGAATTCACCTGATATAACTCCAACTAAAGATAATCCTATATTAACTTTTAAAGAATTAATAAAAGTACCTATATTAGCTGGAATTATGATTTTATTTAAAATCTGAAATTTAGTCGAATTAAATGTTTTAGCCATTTTTATCAATTCTTTATCTGTTTTTAAAAATCCATTTAAGTTTTCTAAAATTGTTACAATTAATGAAATTGCAATAGCCATAACTATAATTGCAGGAGTACCAGCTCCAACCCAGATTATTATTATAGGTCCTAATGCGACTTTAGGAAGACTGTTTAGTACAACTAAATACGGCTCAAATATATCTGATAAATAATCTGACCACCATAAAATAATTGCTATTATCGTACCAAGAAATGTTCCTACTAAAAATCCTATAACTGTTTCATATGCTGTTACTCCAATATGTTTTAATAAATCATTAGATGTTAAATTCATAAAAGTTTCTGCAATTCTTGTTGGCTTACTTGTTATAAAACTATCTATATATCCTAAATTCGCAGATATTTCCCAAATTAAAATAAATCCTGTAAGTAAAGCTAACTGAGCAAATAATATTATAAATTTTCTTTTTCTAATATTTTTCAAATATTTTTTTCTACTATCTGATAACAATATTTTATTTTTCATTAACTCCCAGCTCCTTCCATAAAATATTAAAATATTTACTAAATTCTGGTCTTTCTCTACAGTTTAGAGGAGTTCTTTTTTCTAAATCAAATTTAATTTTATGAATACTTTTTATTGTTCCTGGTCTTTTACTTAATACTATTACTTTATCAGACATGCTTATTGCTTCAGAAATATCATGAGTTACCATTAAAACAGTAATATTTTCTTTTCTTAATATTTCGTAAATATCATTTGTTACCATTATTCTTGTTTGATAATCTAATGCTGAAAAAGCTTCATCTAATAAAAGAATTTTTGGTCTTGTTGCCAATGTTCTAATTAAAGCTACTCTTTGTCTCATACCACCAGAAAGTTCACTTGGATACTTATTTTTAAAATCATATAATTCATATTTTTTTAATAATTCTTCTGCATACAACTTAGATTCATTATCAATTTTCCCTTTAATTTCTAAGCCAAATAATATATTTTTAAAAATAGTTCTCCATTCTAAAAGACAATCTTTTTGAAGCATATATCCCATCTTATCTGTTATCCCCAAAACCTCTTCACTATCTATTAAAATTTTACCTTTAGTCTTAGGGATTAATCCAGCAATCACGGACAATAATGTTGATTTACCACACCCACTCGGTCCAATAATACTAACAAATTCGCCTTTATTAATAGAAAAATTCACATCGTTAATAGCTAAAATTTCATTTTCTTTGCTTTGATATATTTTACTTAAATTTATAACTTCCAACATTTTTTCCATATTATTCCTCCTTTTTTCAATCTCATTATATTTTATGTAAATTTCAAAAAGGAGTTGCAAAATAAAAAAGCAAGTAATAAAATTACTTGCTTTTTATAGTTTTCTATTCTAACCATATTGTATCTGTTAATGGTTCTTCTGTTTGACTTAATTCTACTTTATTTATTTGTTCAAGAGTATTTAAGAGGATTTTTGTGGAGCTA
>JAZQTI010000049.1:0-25232 GCA_045630665.1 Candidatus Scatovivens sp. | reverse complement strand
AGAACTGTTCCATTAGCATATGCAAAAGTTTCCGATTGAATTAAATTTTATTTCATAATACACAAACAATATATAATATAAAATACATAATAAAATACAATTATAATTAAAATTTAAGTATAAAATAATTAAAATTTAAGTTAAAATTTATGTCTGGAATCTCAAAAAATATATTTTTCTAGGGTAAAATAGCGATGTTTAAAAAAAGCTAGGGAAATATAGGTTTTGTGATTTTTTTGTTTTTGAAGTGTAGAAAAACGAAAAATTTAATCAAAACTTAATATTTGTTAGGTTCAAACCTTGGAAATGTAGTTCCGTAGCTGGAAAAGAGCTAAACCTTGGTAATAGTGAAATTGAGAGTATGTACAAATAAAAAAAAATAGTCTAATATGTATGTATTATTAATAATAGGCTTACTAGGTTTATTGTTATGAGATTTAAATTTGCAAAGAAAGGGAGATTTTGATATGGCAAAGAGAATCAAGAAAATTTTTGTTTTAGCGATTATCTTTACAATGACTGTAGTTAATTATGGTTTACCACTACAAGCCATTGCTGCAGAAGGAAACTCATTATTCAATTTTTCATTCTTCAGAAGAAATGAAATTGCATTAAATGCATACTTTGATAATGATCCAGAAATAACAGAAAAAACAGTGAATGTAAACGATACCGCAAAAATTACTTTGGAGGTATCACCTTTGATTGAGGGATATCTTAAAAGTGGTACGTTGGAGTTAAATTTAGCCAACGGTAATGAAAATAATTTTAAAATTCAATCAGTTACTCTTGAAGAAATGGAGGAAGTAGAACTAGATGATGTTGATAAAACATTGCTAGAGGAGAAAGAAGAAGTTCAAGAAGAATCTGAAAAAGAAGATGCAGAAAATATGCTAGAAATGAAAGAATTAACAGGAGAAAAAGCAAATTTAGAAGCTGATGCATCAATTTCAGACATGCTACAAGATGCTTCAACATCTTCATTAACAGAAGATTCTGAAGAAACAACAACAGAACAATCAGAAGAACCAGAAGAATCTTTAAATGATATGATTAATGAAGATATGGTTGAAGAACCAACAGCATTACCATCTGAAGAGCTTGAAGAAAAAGAAGAAATTGTAGAAGATCCAGAAGAACTTATTAAACAATGTTATGAAGTTAGTTTAGCTGGAGAAAATACAATTGAATTAAAAAATATTATAGATTCTACAAAAATATTTGTTGAGATTGGATATAAACAATCTGAACAAATTAATGCTGTTGATTTATATAATGACATTGAGATTACTTTAAATGGTAATTATATAAATAAAAAGCTTGAAACAGTAGAAATCTATAGAAATAAAGCTTTAACAATGGGCTGGGAATATACAAAAGATATAGAAGTATTTTCAGATTTTGCTAAAGTTTCTCCGTTCACTGTTGGAGATAACTTTGGAACAATTATTGAAAATATTGTTACAGTAAGAAGAAATATAGAAGACAATAATTTCTTACCTTTAAAAGAAACAAATATCAAAATCGAAATCCCTAAAATAAATGATAAATTACCGATTGCTGTAAATGTATCAGCAAACAAATTAATGGCAACACTTGGAAAAGAACTAAAAGGAACAGAATTCTCAAAAGATAATTGGACATATGATGAAGAAACAGGAATCTTAGACATAAAAGTTACTAATGATGAATTATTAGTAGGAAAAGGTGAAGATAAGTTCGATATCATATGCAGATATGAAGATTATATAGAAAATGAAGAAATAACATTAAATAGAAATTTAGCAGTAAGAGTAGAAGAAGTTAGTTCGAATGAAAACAGAATACAAGATGTTGAAATACTAGAAGAGCAAACAATTAAAGTAACACCAGGTGAATTAATGTCATATACTATTTTAGAAAATGATAACAAAATAAATAAAGGCAAAATTAATGCAAATTATCATACTGGATTAGGATATGAAACAGAATTTTCAACAATTGCAAATCTAACAGTTTTAACAAGTGACATATTAGAAGAAGTAAAAATAGAACCAGTAAAAGAAATATATATAGATGCTCAAGGAAATGAATTAGATGCTAAAAATGATGTTATGTATAAAGGAGTAAAATTCAATTACGCTGAAATAAAAGAAATGCTTGAAAAAGGAAGCACAATAGATTTATTAGATGCTAATGATATGGTATTCCATACAATAACAAATGAAAACAAAGCATGTTCAATTTCATTCTCAGAAAAAATTGAAGTAGTAAAAATAAGAATTAACAATGTAGAAGTAAATGGAAATATTACAGTTGAGTTTGTAAAAGCAATTAATAACTGTAAATATTCTCAAATAGAATTTGCTAATATTAAAGAAGTAGGAACAACTTTAAAAGCAACAGTTAAATATGTAGGTTTTGAAGAAAGTTTTAACTTGCCAGAACAAAGTTCTAGTGTAGAATTTACAGATAGTATTTCACAAGTAAATCTTTCAATGAATAAATCATATTTATCTGCAATAGCAAAAAATGATAATGTGGAATTTAAAATAGATTTATTAAATAATCTTGAAACAAGTGATATTTATAAAAATCCAACATTTGAATTAGTATTCTCTGCATTTATTAAAGAAGTACAATTAAATAATGTTTATACATTATATCAAAATGGATTAGCTATTAAAGATTATCAAGTATTTAATGAAAATGGTTTAAATAAATTGAGAGTTTCATTAGAAGGTGTACAAGCAGGATTTAATTTCTCAAATATAACAAATGGTACAAATATAATAATAAATACAAATCTTGTAGTAGATGAATTAGCACCACAAAGAAAAGATGAAATTCAATTATATTATTGTAATGAAGCAGTTACAAATTACCAAACACAAGCTGCTTGGTCAATGTCAATGGACATTCCAGTAGGAATAGTTCAAGCTACTAATGGATATGATTCAACAATGTTTGAATACCAAGCACCATCAGGATTAATTGCAGTAAATGCTATTACAAATTATGATGGAAGTGGTCAAACAATAAAATCTATAGAACAAGGTGAAGTTATAAAAACAATTGCAATAAAAGGTGAAAGCCATATTGCGACAATGGAATTAACAGTAGTTAATAATACAGGAAATGAATGTATGGATACAGTATTATTAGGTAGAATTCCATTTAAAGGAAACAAAGACGTTGAGACTGGAGCAGATTTAGGAACAAATGTTGATACAATAATGAAATCAGCATTAATAGCAGATACAGTAAATTCAAATTCAGCAACAATATATTATTCAACAAATCCAAATGCAGATAAAGATTTAGATAATGAATTGAATAATTGGGGATCAACATATACAAATTTTGATAATATTAAATCATATATGATTGTTGTAGATGGAACTATAGCACCTGGAGGAATATTAAAATATAAATATGATTTTGAAATTCCTGCTAATTTAGGATATGAAGTAGGGTTAACAGGAAGCTTTGGAGCATTCTATAATAGTAAAGAAGATAATGTTATTATGTATCAAACTGAAATTGCTGATAGAGTAGGATTAATAACAGAATCTGGAGTAAAATATGAAGCTTCAATGAGTGTTGACATTGGTGATGGAGCAAAAATTGGTGAAGCAAGATATATGAAATATATCGTAAAAGTAAAAAATACAGGTAGTGTTGATTTAGAAAATGTTGCAATTGTACATACTAGACCAGCTTTTGTAAAATATTGTGTAAAATCAGAAACAGAAGCAGAAGGAGATAATGGTTATACAGTTGATAATGAAAAAGAAAAGAGATTTGAACTTGGAAGTTTAAAAGCTGGTGAAGAAGTAGAACAAGAGATCTTAGTAAAAACAAATTTAAGACCAGAAAATATTGCAGAATATGCAAGTTCATTTGAAAATATGGCATATGAATTTGATGAAAATGGTGTAGAAGTTTTCTATTTAATAAATGAAAATAATGAAAAAGAATATATTACAGAAGTTCCAGAAAATATTTTCATAGAATCTTATGCTACAGTACATGTTAATGATACATTAAATGGTTTAGAAACAAATACAGTTAAAAATGAATTAGTAGATAATAACTTTGATATAGAGACAACAGTATTTGAACATGTTGATAAGATAACATGTGATACAAACTTTAAATATGTTATTGACGTATATAATATAAGTGGAAAAACACTTAATAATGTAGTAATTGAAGATGTTTTACCAAAAGAACTAACATATAAAGGATTAGATGAATATAGAGAAGAACCATTTAATTCAGAATTTGATGAAGAAACAAATACACTAAAAGTAAGTTTCGAAAAATTAGAACCATTAGAAACTGCAAAAATATTTATTAATTGTAATATTTCTAAAGTGAAGAATGAAGGACCTATAACTCTATATAATCAAGCAATAGTAAGAGCTGATGATGATATAGAAGAAAAAGGAACTATGTTAAAAACACATGTTTATGTTCCAAAATTAGTTATAACACAAGAAACAAATTTAGAGGAAAATACAGCTTTAGAAACAGAAGTGTTTGAGATTATGGTTAATATTGACAATCAAGGTGATGGCGATTCTAAAACAATTGATTTTGAAGTTGAAATTCCAGAAGGCTTAAGAATAGTAGATATAACAAGTGAAGGTGACAGAATGATTACTTACACAAGATCAGAGACAAAAATAAATGCAAACCTATATCTATTAGAAGCTGAAAAAGAAGGATCATTAATAATAAAAGCTAAATCAGAACCTTTAGCAGAGGGTGAATCAAACAGAATATTTGAAGTTAATACAAAATTACAAGAAAAATATTTTGGAGATATTCCAGTAGAACCATTAACAGTAACTATAATAGATAATCCTGATAGAGGATTGACAGAAGAAGAGAAGAAAGAAGAAGAAGATAAAGTTACTGTTGTTAATCCAAATTCTGGAGATGAGTATAAAGAAGATGTTGAAAATGCAAAAAATGAAAATAAACAAGAAAATCCAAAACAACCAGAAAATACTCAAAATAATCAAGAACAAAAACCAGTAGAAAAACCAGCAGAAGAAACAGTACAACAAATTAAGACATATAAAATTACTGGTAAAGTTTGGAATGATCAAAATAAAAACAATGCTAAAGATTCAAATGAAGAAGGTGTAGATAAAGTTCAAGTTACATTATATGAAGGTGATACAAAAATAAAATCTACAGTAACAGATTCATTAGGTAAATATAGATTTACAGAAGTTCCTGTAGGAAATTATACAGTTGTATTTAACTATAATGGTAAAGAATATAAAGCAGCACAATATAAATTAGCTAATGTGGCAGAAAGTGCAAACTCTGATGCTATAGAAAGTGAAGAAGGAATTGCTGTAACAGATACAATAAGTATAAGAAATTCTGATATTGAACTTAACTTTGGTCTTCAAGATAGGGACGAGTTTGATTTATCAGTAGCTAAATATATAACAAAAGCTATTGTAACAACAAAAGGAAAAGAAAAAGTAGAAGAATATAATAGCTTAGATTTAGCTAAATTAGAAATAAAATCAAAAGAATTAAAAAATACAACTATTAAATTAGAATATAAAATAGTGGTTTCAAATGTTGGAAATGTTGATGGAACAGTAGAAACAATTAAGGATTATTTACCAAAAGCATTAACATTTACAGAGAGTGAAAATTCAAACTGGAAATTAGGAACAGATGGAGTACTATATAACGAAGCATTAAGAAATACTGTTATTAAACCAGGAGAAAGTAAAGAAATAAAATTAGTACTAAATAAAGTAATGACAGAAGATAACACTGGTACAATCAGTAATAAAGTTGAGATTACAGGATTGTCGACAGATAAGTCTCTGAAAGAGAAATCGGATAATAATATAGCAACGCAAGAGATGATAGTAACAATTAGTACAGGTAGAACAATAAGTATAGCAATATTTATTACAGTATTAATTTTAACAACAGTTTTAATATATGGAATTAAAACTGGAAAAATTAAAAGGATTTATAGATAGAGGGGAGGGATATATATGAAAAAGCAAAATAATTCAAAATTAAAAATATGTTTAATAGCAATATTATTAATAATCTTATCTGTTGGAGTATATATATCTCTACCTCAGATAAGCTATGCATTAAATGCTGTAACTAATAATATAGCAGATACAGTTGCAAAGATAACAATTCCTGCAAGTAGAGTTACAATGAACAAAGAACAAATTCATGAACATAGAGGACATGCAATTTGGGCAGCATATTCAGAAACTGAAACAAGGTCTTATGAAAATGCAGCAGGAAATACTGGTATAGGAAATATTGGAGGTATTATAGGAAGTTATTTGAGTCCTAATATTCCGCTTAATCGAACTTATGGTTGGGTAGAATGCTTAATGTACAATACTTCAATATTCTGTCAAGAGTATGGACAAGCTTTCCCAGCACTAAAAGATAGAGTCTTAGGCGTGTTCCATGGTGATGGTGATACAGACTCAAATACTTACCATGTAGGTGCTAGAGAATATGACTTTATTGAATGGTGTCCAGAACTAGTTTGTACTAAAGTCGTTGCAGCCAGAGAAGAAGATTATAAAGAATATGGTGTTGAAGTAAAAAGGGTTGAGATTTCAGAAGCAGATATGTGGTGGAGATCAGGATTTAGATATGTTCTTGCAGACTACCAACAATATACTTGTGTAAGAGTAAGATATACAGCAAGTGCTAGAAATTTTGATACAGTAGAATCTTATATATTTACATATTCTTTAAGAAACTATTATAAATATAATCCATCACAAGTTGCAATATGGCAATATTTAAATGGAATGAGTTCTGGTTGGGGTAATGCACCTGTAACAGGTATGCAATTATACAGAGCAGCAAATGCTGTTAACGAATTATCAAATCCTACAAAACCATCTATGTCAGCTACAACAGAAGATAGTTTAATAAGAGCAACAGGTACAGTTATTGATGGTGATAATTATAAAGTTGGTCCAATTGCTATGAATCAATATTCATATGGTTGGTCAGAAGATGTAAAAGATTTTTCAGGACAATCTAGTTTAGATAATCCAAAAAATGCAACAATTTTAGCTAATAAAGATGATGCACAAAAAGATTTCTTTAAAGGATTAATTGCTGGTATTATAGAAGCAAAAGTAAAATTGGATAATGGAACTGAAATAGTATTAGATAAAGATAATTTTGCATATTCTCAAGAAGGAACAACCGGAGGAGGAACAGCATATTATCAATATCCAACATTAGCTATGGGATATGAATATCCAACTCCAAATAGTAAATTTTTCATATTATTACCAATTTCAGAATGTGTTGGAGCTACAAAAGTTGAATTGATTACAATGACATATAAATGGCATACAGCAGATGGTAATGGTGGTGACTTATCTGGTTATTATGATGAGTTAAGATGGGAAAATAGTTTAATGGCTGAAGAAAACCACACAACATACCATTGTGATGATAGCTATGGAGGATATGCTTGTGTTCATGATGATTTGAATTATAGACCAGAAACAAATGGTAGAAGTGCTGATTATGACGAAGTAAACAAACATTATCATGATTTCTGGTGTGGAACAGAAGGATATTGTTTTGATGGTGAAGATGGTCAACATAGACACTGTGGAGGTGAATGTAGAGATTGTTATGGACATCGAGGTTCATTAGTTTGTGATTGTCATACTAGTCATGATTTCCCTGAATGTTATGAAAAAGATTATTATTGTGATCATGATTGTGCTGATGAAGGTTGTGACGATACTTGTACACACTCAGAAGATTGTGATGGAGATTGTGCATACGAATGGGATTTAGATTGTCCAAATGGTGGATTAGATACACACGATCCATGGGTAAATCGATATAATGAAGGTTGTTATGATACAGATTATTGTCCTTATGCTAATTTAAATTACTGTATTCATGGACATACTAATGGTAAACATATTGATGGAGAATGTAAGAGTTGGGGCGCTGATCACATAGACAAATGTTATGGACCTGAAGGGGTAGGTACAAGATGTAATGCTCACCCTGATGCAGATGGTGGAGGACATAGAAACTGTAGATCTTATTACTGGGATGTTAAGAAAGAAGAAACATTACCTTCACAAAAATTAATCTATGTAAGTGATGCACAAGTATATGAACATAATGAAGAAAATTATTTGGCAGATATTCCACTTGTTGCAAAAGTAGAAATAGATAAATATATATATGATGTTTCACATTCAGAAACTGAAACGGGAGGAATTGATACAACATATCAAGCTTCTGATGCAAGAAAAGAATTAGATGAAGCAACAAAAGAAGCAAATCCAGTTTATGTAGAATGTGATGACTTAATTACATATAAATTAGTATTAACAAACCACTCAGCATTTGGAGTTAAAGTAAGAGTAGATGATATTCTTCCAGAGGGAGAAGGAATTTACGAATTTGTAAGTGCAAATGTTGGTGGAAATAAAATAACAGATATTATTCAATTAAGACAAAGTATTATACAAATAGGAGCAACTTCAGAAGCCTCTTTAGATATAACAATAAAAGTAACAATAAAAGAAGGTGTTCATGAAAACTTAGGTAGAATAATCACACGTAATGGTCCTGATAAAGATTCAATAACAGATCCAGAACCAGAAGATGTTGATTATGTAAGAACAGTTGATGATGATGGACCTGTTGTAAACCACGTTGAAGTTCAATGTAATGGTACAACAGAAGAACCAGAAATCGAATCAAGAGATTGGTTCATACTAAATAACTACAATACATTTATTGATAAATTCGTATATCAATATGATCAAGCCAAAATGATAGAAAATAACAACAATAGATATACAGCCGAAGAATCTTTGGTTGAAGCTAAAGATGGAGATATGAATGTATTAAAAGAAAGTAGAGAAAATACATCAGAAACAACAATTAAAGTTTCAGATGGAAACGTTGAAGATACTGTTAGAACAGATGATGGTTCAAACGAAGAATATAAGAAAGAAAATCCAGTAAATGTAGAAAAATATGAAAAAATTACCTATGCAATTAAAGTTTCAAATGAAGCTACAGAAGTTGCAGGACCATCTCATGAAACTGGTAAAAAACCAGCAACTCAATTTAGACCAACTTTAATAGTAGATAAACTACATCAAGGTTTAAAATATACATCTATTAAAGCTAGAATATTTAATGAGGATGGAACTGTAAAACAAAACTCATTAGGAGCAAATTGTACAGCAGCTGGAACAGAAGGCGAATATACAATTTATAATATTGAATGTTCAGATTCAAGTGTAATTATAAATCCAGGTGAATATATAATCTTCTATATGGAAGTAGAAGTTGTACAAAGTAATATGTATTTACATTTAATGGATAATAGTGCTAAACTAGAAAAAATTTCAAACGTAAATGGTATTGACGTAACAGATAGAAATATTTCTGAACAACAAGAAACTGTAGAATATGTTTCAATGAAAGATCTAGTTATATCTGGTGAAGTTTGGTTAGATCTTAATAGAAATGGATTAATGGATGATACTGCTAGAGATGACTTAGATAAGATAAATAACAATATAAATGATGCGGCTATGAAGAATGATATTATTGTAAAATTATATCAAGTAGGCGTTGATGAAGCTATAAGAACAACAAAAACAGATGAAAATGGTTTATATACATTTGGTAGAGGGGAAGACTTAACATATCATGAATCATATAACTTCAGTACAGATTATAATGCAGATCAATTATATCAACGTGTTGACAAAGCAAATGGAAAAGACGGAAATGGAAATTATACTTCAGGAAGTCAATATTTAGAATACTATATTGAATACTACTATGATGGTGTTCTATATAAGAGTACAGAATTCTATTCAGGAAGAGAACATTTACTAGATTATGGTAGATATGAAGAAGAATATGAAATAGATTCTAATGCAGCAGAACTAATAAAAGACAGAGAAGACTTTAATAAATTATATGAATACATTTCATATAATGTAGCATATGATTTAGATGTTGCAAATCCACAATTTTTAGCATTCCAAAAAGATAAAAATTCTTCTTACTTAATGGAAGATAGCGAAAGAGTTATGAAAGCAACAAGTTTTGTTGTAGAAGCTGATCAAACAATTGATTATCTATGGTTATATCCATATGATAATGCAAATAATAAACTTCCTGAAACAGAATATTTAAAACATATTAATTTAGGATTAGAACTAAGAGAAGATGTTGATATAGCATTGATAAAAGACGTTTATAAGTTGAAAACAACTGTAAATGGTGAATCAATGGAATATAACTACAACTTAAATAATGGTATCAACGGAGAAATTATAGAGTCTGAAGATGACTTATATTTGAAAAATTATATAGTTAAACAACCATATTCATTTGAGATATATGAATCAGATTATAAATATAGAGTTGATCAACAATTGGCACAAGCAGTAAGAGAATACAAAGGTATCAATGGTGAAGATGAATTAAATATTGAAGTTACATTTAGAATGACTATTGATAACAGAGAAGTAACAGATGATGATGATTATCCAGGATCAACAGATACAAAATTAGATGTAAGAATTCATGAAATCTTAGATTTATATGATGAGAACTTTATAAAATATGTAGGAAATGCAGCAGAAGATATTGTGAAAATGAAAACAAAAGATGAAGAAGGCTACTTAGTTGACAAAACAATAAGTGTTGCAGAAGCTTGGATGTTTAAGAAACCAGAAGAAATAACAGATGATACACTAGTTGAAATCAAGAAAGTTGAGAATTCAACTAAAGCTGTTACTATAGAATATATGAAATATGGTGAAGCAAAAGCGGCAGAAGCAAATACATCAGATAATGTAACTATAACAATTCAAAAATATACAGAAATGGGAAATGCTAGTGGAAAACCATTATACAGAAAGAATGTAGAAACAGGACGTTTTGTAAAAGCCGGATTAACAATTTCTAATACATCTAAATATTTACAACCAGATTCTTTCTATAGTAGTAATGGTGATACTGATCCATCAGTAAATAAAGTAACAAATAACAATAATTTTGAATCAGATGGATACAATACTTTATATATTACTGGTATGGATAATGAAGTTATAGAAGAAGGTGGACATTTAGATATCTATGTAAAATATGTTGTAGATAAAGCAGAGCTAGAAATAACAATTACTGATCAAGAACAATTTAATGAAACAAAAACAACAGAAGTTACAAGTACAACAGAAACAGCTGAAGGTACTACAACTGAAAGTGTAATTACTGTAAAAGAAACATCAGAAGTATTCTTAAAGAGAGCTTTACATTTAGCAGAACAAGAACCAATAACATTGGCTAAGGAAAACCATGGAAGAGGAACAGAAGGTATTGGACAAGTACATGCATATTCAGTTTGGTATAATGAAGATGACAAACCTGCTTCAATAGTAGATAAAGACTCAAATGCTGGAAATATAGGAATTAGAGACGCTTCTGTAGGAAAAGTTAGTAGAAAATCAGCTGCTTATAGAGAAATGAGTGTTTCAGTAGATGATATTGCATATTATGAAGACACAACATATAAGACAGGTATAGAAATATTTGCAGAAGGAACTGAAAATACAAAAATGGATATTGAGACAAAATATCCGGGTATTGAGATTGTTCCAAATCCACCACCTGAACCAACTCCGGACGATGTAACTCCTGATCCAGAACCAGATGATGATACACCAAAAGAACCAATAATAAGAAAAATTACAGGTGTTGTATGGGATGATGCAAGATCTGAAGTTTTAGGAACTGGAGATAAAGATGCTCAATATATTGGTAATGGTTTACGAGGAGAAGGAACAAAACAAGCCAATGCAAAAGATAATGCAAACGTTGAATACAACTATAAATCAGCAGATGTGACAGAAGATAACGATATTACAGTAAGAAATGCTAAAGTTGAATTTATAGAAATTGTTCAAGTTCCAGTAAGAAATACAGATGGTACTATTAAAGAAATTCGTTACTATGAAGAAGTTTTAACTGATGTAACTTGGGAACAAGTACAATCTACAAGAACTGATGAAAATGGTAAATACGAATTAAGTGGTATGAGACCAGGTACTTATATAGTAAGATTTACATATGGTGATACAGTTGAGGAAAATGTTGAAAGTGGAACATATAATGCAGAACTTGAAGCACAAAAAGATATGTTAATCTTTAATGGTCAAGATTATAAATCAACAAAATATAATCCAAACTTAGCAGATACAGAAAACGATGTTGACAAGATTATAATTGCTTTAGAAGAAGAAAAAGTATCAGATGCTAGAGATGATGAGATTAGAAGATTAGAAGTAAATGCATACTCAGAAGTTATGACAAATAAATTAGCTGAAATTCTAAAAGGTGTTGGTAACGGAACTGTTGTACTTAAAGATGAAGATACAGGAAATCCTATTTACAATGTTAAAAATACAGGTAGTGAGGAAGCTGGTGGAAAGAACTCAGTTGAAGAATTACAAGCTTTAACAGATAATACTTATATGGTAGCTGAGACAAGAGAATTCTTAATTAAAACAGAAAAATTATCAACAACAAAGAGTGGAGAATATTTAAATAGTATAAGAAATAGTACAGAAGGAACTGCTGGAATTAATTTATCAGAAGTTGGGGCTATAGGAAATCTTTATTATAATAACTTCTCAACAATGAACAATGAAGATATTTTTGCAAGAAAGTTCGTTTTAGAAAATGTGGACTTTGGTATTGAGTATAGACCTGAATCTGAAATTAGTTTAATTAAAGAAATAAATGAAATTAAATTAACACCACAAGGAAAAGAAAATGACCCATTAGTACATTTATTCTTTAATACAGAGGAAGTTGGTGGACTTGTTGTTCATACAATTGACGAAGAAAAATCTATTGGATTTGAAAAAGTTCAATTCGTAACTAATACATACTCTTCAAAACCTTTAATTAACAACTTAATGTCAGAAGAATATGTTCAAGGTTTAGTATACTTACAAGTAGACAAAGATATCTTACAAGGTTGTACAGTTGAAATTATATATGGATTTGATGCTGAAAACCAAAGTGAGGTTGATAGAATTTCAACAAACTTAAATGAAATAAGATATAAAGAAAATGCAGCAACAGATGCTTTAGCAGATAAGATAATGGCAGATTATGGAACTGCAGAAAATGTTGAAAGTGCTGATATTTACGATCATGATAAATATACAGCTTCTGGAACTGGTAGAAACGTTGTATTTATAGAAAACTATAGAAAAGATGGTAATCCAGATAACAGAGGAACAAACGAAGAAGGATTGTATAGAATCACACAAAAACATACAACAGACAAAGAAACAGGAGATACAGGATACTTTGGTAGATTTGCTGGATATAGTTACTATACTGGTGAATTAGGAGATGCAGACACAGTATCAAGCTTGAAATTTGATAAGATACTAGACTATGTAGATACAGGTTTAGTATATGAACCAGATACAGAGCAAACTGATGTTAAAAATAAACTATGGGCAAGAAGAACTGCAGAAGAGTTAATTGACTATGTAGCTGTTCTAAATGCTGAAAGAATATTTGTTGAAGATCCTGTAGGAGATCCAACAGATCCAGATGGTACAGAACCAGAATTAGTTGTAACAAACGGTGACGGTGAAGTTTATAAATATTTAGTAATTTCAGTTGATGATAGAACATCAGATGAACAAACAGAAGCTGAAGTTAATAACTATCAATTATCAAAATTCTTATTACCAAAAGTTTTAGTTACAGGTTACAAACCAGATGAAGCAACATTAGCAGCTGTAACTGATGAACAAGAGGAAACATTCTCTGGAAATATATCATTAGAATTATCTAAGGTATTAAATCCAGAAGAAGAGGGTGATGATATGACATATGAAAATATGGCAGAGATTGTCCAATTTACAACACTAACAGGTAGAAGAACAAACTTCGCAACAACAATTGGTAATGCTAATATACAAGAAATTCAAGAAAGAATTGCCAATAAAGAAATTCCATTTGATACACCAGATATACCAAACTCAGGAAGTATTGAATTTATGACAGCTACATTAGAACCTGATACATCAGCTACAGAAACTGTTACATTAATTCCTCCAACAGGTTTAATGAGAAACAGAAAAGCTATAGTAAGCTTTATGCAAACAGCTAAAACAAGTGTTGAAGTAGTTTCAATAGTTGGATTAGTAGTTGCAGTTATAGCAGTAGTTGCAATAGCAGTACTATTTGTAGTAAGAAAATTTAAGAAGAGACGTATCGTATAAAATAGAGTATTTCTAAAATAAAAAATCGCTTAGAAGAAATTCTAAGCGATTTTTTTATTTGTATTGACAGCTTAAATAAACTGTAGTAATATATCTCAAATTAAATTACAAGAAATTATAGTTTTAAATTCTTATAGCATTTCGCCAAATTTTTCCAAATAAAAAATTAAATACAAAGTAGTGATGCTTTTGGTATCTGTTGTTAAAAGTATGTCTCTTCAAGGTTTAAAAGATATGTTAATTAATGTGGAAATTGATATATCATCAGGCATGCCGTGTTGGATATTGTAGGCCTACCAGATACAAACATTAGAGGAACTAAAGAAAGAGTTAGAACAGCAATAAAAATTGTGGAATAGAAATATTGAGCAGGAAGTATATATTAATGAGAAAAATATATTAGTTAATCATATTAAAAATGTATTTTTTTGATATTTATTTTTGTATAAAAAATGTAATATTATAAAAAAACAATTAGTAATGAAAAAGTAATACAAAACACTAGGAAAAAAGCTTGTTTTAAAGAAAATTTATATATATAATTTAAAGAGAAAAAATAAAAATAAATAGGGAGAATCTAATGAATAGTAAAGAATGGAAAAAATGGCTATTTTGGTTTTCTTTTGCTGTTGCTACCGTTGTTGTATATAAAACGATTGATAGCTTTGCAGAAATATTCACATGGATAAATGATTTTTTAGATTTATTAATGCCATTCCTTTTAGCTATGCTTGTTGCATATATTCTATACATTCCTTGTAGAAAAGTTGAAAATTTCTTGAAATCAAGAAAATCAAAATTCGTACAAAAGCATGCCAGGGGATTTAGTGTATTATTTGTATATGTTGTTACAATAATACTTATATTTGTTTCTATAAAATTTATTTTACCAAGTGTTTCTGAAAGTGTAACTGATTTAGCTAATAATATACCAAATTATTATAACAATGCTATTAATTATTTAAACAATGTTGAAGAGGAATCTTTATTATACAAGTTAAATATTAAAGAATATGTTGGAACATTGCAAGAAATAAAAATAGAACAAGAAATTATAAAATGGATTAATATTGAAATGGTTGTTCAATATATTCAAGGTATTGTTGGAGCAACAAATATGATTTTTGATGCATTTGTAACTTTTGTTGTATCAATATATATGTTGCTTGAAAGAAGTGATATAAAGAGTTTTCTTCATAACTTATCAAAAGCAATTTTTGATAAGAAAACAAATGAAACAATTTCAAAATATTATAATAAATCAAATGAAATATTCTTTACATTTATTACGAGTCAAATTATAGATGCTTTTATAGTGGGTATAGTTACATCAATAGTGATGAATTTAATGAATGTAAAATATGCTATGTTGTTAGGTTTTGTAATAGGATTATTTAATATAATACCTTATTTTGGAGCAATTGTAGCTGTTATTATAGCTATTTCTATAACATTCTTCAGTGGAGGTTTAGTACAAGGGTTATGGGTAGCTGTTGTTATAACAGCATTACAACAAGTAGATGCAAATATAATTAACCCTAGAATTTTAGGAACATCTTTAGATTTAAGCCCTATACTTGTTATATTCTCGGTAACTTGTGGGGGAAAATACTTCGGACCATTAGGAATGTTTTTAGGAGTTCCTGTGTGTGCATTTGTTAAATTAGTTCTTATTGATTTAGTAAATTATAAAAATGCTAAAGATGATAAATTTAATTCGGAATTAGTAGAAAGAATTGAAAGTTTATAAAAAGAAAAGACGCAATTAGATATTGCGTCTTTTTTTATATATTAATGTTTGAAATTAATATTATCAATTACTACATTTATAATTTGAGAGTTTTCGCTTAATGAATCTAATGGGAATTCAATATCAAATATATAGTATTTTCCATTATATTCAATCCATACTACTTGAAGATAATAAACTGTTTTTGCATCTAAATAATGGAAACTATAAGTACAAGCTTTTTTACCATTTGATTCAAATTCTTTTACTTCAGATAGATTAGAGTAATTATTAAATTCTTCTATATATGCCTGTATATCAGCTGAAACTACTTCAAATAAATCCTTGTTAGGAATTAGATCTTGAGAAGACAGAAAAACGTTAAGATTATTTTCTGTTCTAAGTTCTAAAATATAATTGCTTTTGGAAGCATATTGGGTAAATCCATATGTTTTTTTAATTTTTAAATCTAAGGAATTATCAGTACTTGTGAATGTTTGAAAAGGATTAGATTCTTCTATTTCTATTTGTCTTTCAATATTTTTTTTATGAAAAAAGAAAAATAAAAACGCAGCAATAATAAAGATAATTAGTAAAACTACTATAATTATCTTTTTGAAATTTAATTCTTTTCTAAAACTAAAAATTTCGTGCATAATTACTCCTTTATTTTTTATATTCATATAATAATGTATTTTGTCCCAAAATGCAAGTTTTGCTTCGCAAACTTAGAAAAGAATGGTTTTTTATAAAAAAATTAAAATTAATATATTGTAGCGGAAACAAAGGAAAGAGAGAAAAAACTTAAAATTTAACTAAAAAGATATGAAAAAAATATATGTGTGTAAAATTCGCTAAAACCTATTTCCTTAAAGGAATAAGAGATGGTGAAAATGCCTATATTGACTCTAAAACTATTACTTATATAATTAATATAAATAATATATTTAATTAATTTTTAGGATATCAGTTTGGAGGAATTGTTATGAGAAAAATAACAAAGAAAGGAAAAATAATAGCATTAATTGTTTTAATATTATCAGCAACATTGTTTACTATTTTTGGAATTAGTGAAACAAGAGTTGATATTTTTAATGCTATAACAAAATCTAATAAAGCATTACAATATTATGATGAAAATACTGTTTTTGTATTATTTACAAAGTATTTAGATACAAATCAATCGGTAATTGCTAACACTTCTGTTCAAACTCAAACAGTTGATAAATTAGATTATAAAATTGATATTCCAGAAATACCAGGTTATGAACCTTTAGTAGATAAACTAGAAGGTACACTTGATCAAGAAGGGATTGAGTATTTAGAGTCTTTAGATTATGCAAAAGTTGTTGTAAAAGACAATATTTATAATATTTATATAACTATAACATATGATGCTGCTCCATCAGCATATAGTATTGTTTATTATGAACAAGATACTGATTTAGAAGGATATACAGAAATAAAAAGAGAAACAATAGGAGGAACATCAGGAAATTATACTGGAGAAATATATACAGGAGATAATGTTGTTATTTCACCAGAAGAAAAAGAAGGATTTTTAATAAATACTGAAAAAACAAAATTAACTGGAAGAGTAGAAGCATATGGTGCTAAAACTTTTGAGGTTTATTATGATAGAGAAGCTCATTATTTATATACTTATAATACAGGTGATGTATATTATGAGCCAATGATTATAAAATATGGACAAGAAATAGTATTAGATGAAGAACCAACATATAGTGGATATATTTTTGATGGATGGACTTATTCAACAAGTATGGATGGTGAAAAGATTGATAAACCAAGTAGTATGCCAGATTACAATATCTATGCTGAAGCAAAATGGATTAGATCTGATACACATTATACTTTATCATACTATACACAAAATCCAGATGATGATGGATATACAAATATAGGTACAAGTGAAGTTGCTGCAGTGAGTGGTGATAACTTAAAAGACAAAGACCAAACAGATTTAAAAGAACTTATAGAAGATGGATTTTTATCTGCAAGGGGAGATACTGCAGAATATTATTACTATAACGAAGAAAAAACAAAAACAGAAAACAGAAATTTTGACATAGTAGTTGAAGGAAAAGGTGTTACTGTTGTTCCAATTTATTTTGATAGACATGTTTATAATATAACATTAGATTTTGATGATGATGATTATTCTACTAGAGCAGAAGTACTAATGAACGGAACAACATATACAGATAGTTATACATTCCAAGCAAGATATGAACAAAATTTATTAGAGCATTGGATAACTGCTGATGATTTTACGACATTTCCAAAAGGTTCAAGAAGTTATTATTTTAGAGGTTGGAAAGCAAATGGAAATTCAACAACATATGTTTCATTGAGATTAAACTTAACATCAACAATGATTGAAGATGCAGATAGTGATAGAAATATAGTATATTATGCACAATATGCGACATCAAGTACATCAAGAGATCTTAGATATTTGTTTGAAAGCTTTGACCAAGAAACAACAACAACTTCTGATACAAGAGTATTATACAATGGAAAATATTACGAAGTAGCAGATGAATATAGCCAAAAAGTATATTCATCATCATCAATGAGTGCAAAAGAAATTGCTGGTGTTACAAATGTTGGACAAAAAAGCTCGAACTCAACATATCAATTTTTCTATGATAGAAATATATTAAAAATAACACTTTATAATATGAACAATGTTTATGTAGAAAAAGAGTTAAAATATGGACAAAGTATAGAAGAATTCGTTAATACTCAATTAAATCCAGAAGACTTTAGTTTGGAAACTCCTGGTACAAAAGATTGGATATTTGAAGGATGGTATCAAGATTCAAACTATATGGTTCCAATGGTTTGGACAAATAGTGATGGCTCTTATAAAACAATGACAGACAACTTAGTATTATATGCAAAATGGAGTGCACCAACATATACAGTAACATTTAATACAAATGGAGGAACTTGGACAGAAACAGATTCTAAATATGTAAGAGTAGATGATGAAACTTATACATTAACTGTAGTTGAAGGAGAAAGTTTAGTAAAACCAAGCAATCCGACAAAAGTAGGAAATATAGCTACAGCTTGGAATTATGATGTAAATACAGAAAGTGTTGAATATTTATTTAGTGATTCTCAAAAAGTATATTCGGATTTAACTTTAGATTTACAATATCAACCTAATATGAATATTCCATATAAGGTTCGTTATATAGAAGCACAATATAAAGATGGGGGCCTAATTGAAGATGTTTCAGATTATGAAAATATAGTTGATTTAGCACCACCAAAAGAAGTTTATAATAATGCATATGGTTCTACTGTAATAGAAGATCCAGTAGATATATATGATATGGAAAACGAAGATAATTATTTTGTAGTAAATTTAAGAAGTGAAAAGCTAACATTAACATCAGAAAATATAGATGAAAATGTTATATATTTCTTATATGCTAAAAATCCAATAGTACCATATACAGTTTATTACGTAAAATATCAAGAAGATGCGAATGGAAATCCAATAGTTTATGATTATGGTGATATACCAGAAGATGATGTTTTATTAGGAACAAAATCTTCAACAGTCGCTGCTGGATATGCTACTGAACTTGCAGATGATATTGATGGATGGACTGTTAATGGCTCATATTCTCAAACTATAAAATTAACATTGAAATCATCATTAAACACAATGTATTTTTACTATAATCAAAATACAACAGGAGAATATTTAATTAATTTCTTCTTTATGGATGAAAATGGTGAATATAGTGAAAATGCTGATTTTATATATACATCTGAAGAGGCTGGTGGAAAAATTTTATATGCGAGTGATTTTGTTGGGTTTACATTTGAAAATGGACCAACAGATTCTGACTATGCAGGTAGAGAATTGGATTTGAATAAGAGTGAAGATGCATATTTAATTATTACAACAACTGATGAAGTAAGTGCTATGGATCTTTACTTTAAAAACGTAGATAATTTAAGTTATACAGTAAAATATCAAGATGAAGATGGAAATAAATTATTAGAAGATAAAAATGTTGATAATCAAACATATTCTTCAACAGTAAAAGAAACAGCTCCTGCTATAGAAGGGTATACAGTTGCAAATGGAGAAAATGAAAAATCAATAAAAATAGGATTAAATACAAATGAAATAATATTTACTTATGCAAAAAGAACAGATTTAGAATATACAGTAAGATATTTAGAACAAGGTTCAAATACTCAAATTGCAGATGCAGAGATAGTAAAAAATCAAACATATAAATCAGAAGTAACAAAGCAAGCAAAAGACATAGCAGGATATGACATAGTAAATAAAGAGGAATCAATAACAATAGAAATAACTGGAAATGAAATTATATTCTATTATACAAAAAGAACTGATTTAGAGTATACAGTAAGATATTTAGAACAAAATACAAATACAGAACTTAAAGTTGCTAAAGTAGTAACAGGACAAACATATAAATCAACAGCAACAGAAAAAGCGACAGACATAGATGGATATAATAAAGTAAAAGAAGAAGATACAATTACAATAGAAGCAACTGGAAATGAAATTATATTTTATTATATAAAAAGAAATGATTTAAGTTATACAGTGAATTATTATGAAAAAGGGACTTCAAATGAACTTGCAGAAAGTAAGATTGTAGAAGGACAAATTTTTAAGGATGAAATAACAGAAGAAGCAATAGAAATTTCTGGATATGATAAAGTAGAACCTTCTCAAGATACAATAATAATTGGAACAGCAACTAATGTATTAAATTTCTATTATGAAAAAAGAGCAGATTTAGAATATACAGTAAAATATTTAGAACAAGATACAGATGTAGAACTAAAAACAGCTAAAGTAGTAACAGGGCAAACATATAAATCAACAGCAACAGAAAAATCAATAGACATAGATGGATATGATAAAGTAAATAATGAAGAAACTATTACAATAGAAGTAAATGGGAATGAAATTATATTCTACTATACAAGAAAAACTGGATTATCATATAAAATCGAATACTATTATAATGAAGAAATAGATTCAAATAAAACAATTGAATCTACAGCAACATATTTAGATGTAATAGAGGATTATCAAGATAATATTATAGATGGATATAAATTAGATAGAACTGAAAATTTACCATTAACAATAACAACTGATGAAAATGCAAATGTAATTAAAATATATTATGTATCTGATGAAAACCAAACAAAAGAAATATCATATACAGTTGAGTATTATAAAGAAAATGTATTACAAGAAACAGATACTCAAGTAAATAAAAAAGTTGTTCAATTATTAGAAGATGAGGTCTTGACAGTAAATAAAAATACTATAAATATTTCTGATAAATACTTTGGATACAAGTTAGATAATACACAAACAGGAACAATACCAGATCAAGTAAATAATGGTGATGTTATTAAAGTTTACTATGTAATTGATGATGCAAATACAAAAGATTTATATTATACAGTTGAATACTATAAAGAAAATGTATTACAAGAAACAGATACTCAAAGAGTAGAAACAGCAGTTCAAATACTTGCACCAGATACACTTGATGTGAATAAAGGTGAAATAAATACTATAGATAAATATTTTGGTTATAAACTAGATAAAACAATGCCAGAAGAAATACCAAATCAAATTACAACAGGTGAAACAATTAAAGTTTATTATGTAATTGATGAAACTCAAACAAAAGAATTAAGTTATACAATAGAATATTATAAAGATGGTGAAAAACAAGTAACAGATACGAAAGAAATTACAATATCAGTTCAAGTATTAAAACCAGATACAATAACAGTTGATACTAATAACATTGAAACTACAGGAAAATATGCTGGTTATAAATTAGAAAAAACATCACCAGAAACAATACCAAGTGTTGTAAATAATGGAGATGTAATTAAAATTTATTACATAAAAGATGAGTTTGAATATACTGTAGAATATTATTATGATGGAGTATTAGATCAAACAAAGACAGAAAATAATATAGCTATCTATGGAGATATAATTAAAGAATATACAGACAAAAATATAACGGGATATAGATTAGAAAAAACAGAAAATCTTCCACTTCAAATATCTAGAAATGAAGAAGATAATGTAATTAAAATCTATTATATAGTTGATGATGGAAACACAAAAACGTTAAATTATACAGTTGAATATTATAAAGATGGAGTATTGCAAGAGGGTGATACTCAAATGGAATACAAAACAGTCCAAATTTTGCAACCTGATACATTTGAGGTAGATAAAACGAAGATAAATCTAACTGATAAATATGTGGGTTATAAATTGGAAAAAACAAATCCAGATCCAATTCAAGAAGTTGCTACAACAGGCGATGTAATAAAAGTTTATTATGTAAAAGATGATTTTAAATACACAGTTGAATATTATTATGAAGGTGTGCAAGATACTAGCAAAACAGAAGAATCAGTTGGTAAATTTGAAGAAGTAATAGATACATATACAGACAAAATTAATGAAAAATACAATTTAGAAAAAACAGAAAATTTCCCAATGAAGATAACAGAAGACACAAATAATAATGTTATTAAAGTTTATTATACAAAGAAATTATCTACAATTACAGTTCATTATTACTTAAATGAAGAATCAAAAACAAGAGATGCAAATACTGATAATACAAGATTCTCTGTAAGTCAAGATGTTGTTATAAAAGATAAAGTTGATACAGTTCATACAATTAGTCAAGCAACAGATGTTGCAGAAAAATATGAATTAGTAAAAAAACCAGAAACAGAAGAAATAACAATGACAGTTGAGCCTATTGAAGTGGAATACATTTATAAATTAAAAGAAGCTAAAGTTATTGTAAATTATATTGAAAGAGGTAGTGGAAAAAAATTAAGTACACAAACAATAGAAGGACAAGTTGATGATTTTTATCAAACAACTCCAAAAACATTGAAAGGATATACTTATGTAAGTAAACACGAACCAGAAAATCAAGCAGGAAATATGACATTAGAACCTATAACAGTTGTATATTATTATGATCCAATGCCACAAGGAAATGGAAACAATTTACAACCTGTACAAGGTGGAGGAAGCTCAAATGATAACAATCACTCAAATAATATAAATAGTAACAATAATAGCAGTAATAAAAACAAACATAATAATGGTGATAATGGCCTTTATATGGGTGATAATGAGCTATGTATAAATGCATCAATTATAATAATTGTAATAGCAATAAATGCTATACAATTAACAATAAGTTATGATGGAAGAACAATGAAAAAATCAAAAAGAAGTACAAAAAGAGGTGATGATAAAGGAAAGAAACATATTGCGAAAAGAAAAATGTAACCAAGAAAATAATAATAATAAAATGAATATAATTAATTAAATAATGTAAAAAATAGCTTACAAATTCCGAACTTGTGAGCTATTTTTTGTGTGCAAAAAATAAAAAAAGATTTTTAATAAAAAAATAATTGGTAAAAAACTTTCGAAACCGCTATTTCCCTAAGAAAAATGTTGAAAAAAGCTTGACTATTTACTTATATTAATATATAATATTGTAGTGATTTTAGGGGATGAGTGCGTCTTGTTTACCCTAAAAGAATTATTACAAGAATTTAAATAGGAGGAATTGAATAGAAGTGGAACTACTGAGAAATAGCGTTTTTTGGCAGGGATGCTAGTTTTTAGTAACAACCTTTTATTGCAAGAGGGACCTATTTGAATAAATTATACATTACCTGCTAAATATTAAGTGAAGGTGGTATTTTATTTTGGGAAAAGTAAAAGTAAAAGACATTGTACACGAGAAAAGTGTACGTAAAACTTTTTCTAAGATTGGAGATTTCGTAGAAATCCCAAATTTGTTAAAAGTTCAAAAAGATTCTTATGATTGGTTCATTAAAGAAGGATTAGGAGAAGTATTAAAAGATATTTCACCAATCGAGGACTATTCAGGAAATTTAGTTTTAGAATTCTTCGATTATTACATGGAAGAAAAAACTAAATATACTTTAGAAGAATCTAAAGAAAGAGATGCTACTTATTCTACAAGACTTCACGTTAAAGTAAGATTAATTAACCGTGAAACTGGAGAAATTAAAGAGCAAGAAATTTATTTAGGAGACTTTCCACTTATGACTGAAAGCGGAACTTTCGTTATAAATGGTGCTGAAAGGGTTGTAGTTAGCCAATTAGTTCGTTCTCCTGGATGTTACTATGATTCAAGCTACGACAAAACTGGTAAAAAATTATATACTGGTTCTGTAATGCCAATAAGAGGAGCTTGGATTGAATACGAAACAGACAGTAATGATGTTTTCTGGGTAAGATTAGACAGAACTAGAAAATTACCAGTTACATGTTTGTTAAGAGCTATAGGATTAGATACAGATGAAAAAATTATAGATTTTTTCGGAGAAGAAGATAAAATATTAGCAACAATCGCTAAAGATCCTATAAAAACAGCTGATGAAGCTTTAATAGAAATCTATAAAAAATTAAGACCAGGTGAATTACCTACAGTAGATGCTGCTAGAAATTTATTTGATGGATTATTCTTTGATAACAGAAGATATGATTTATCAAAAGTTGGTAGATATAAATATAATAAAAAATTATGTTTAGCATCTAGAATTGCAAACCATATATCTTCAGAAACAATAGTTAATCCAGAAACTGGAGAAGTATTAGTTGAAAAAGATGAAATTATTTCTAGAGAAGTAGCTAAAGAAATTCAAGATTCAGGTATTAATATTGTATATGTTAATATTGAAGGTAAAAAAGCAAAAGTTATAGGAAATGGAACAGTTGATTTAAGAGCACATGTAGATCCAAAAATAGCTGAAGACTTAAAAATTAAAGTTGATGTTAACTATGGAGTATTACAAAATATTATTGCTTCTGCTAAAAATGAAAAAGAATTAAGAAAAGCAATAGAAGAAAACTTAGAAGAATTAGTTCCAAAACACATAGTAACAGAAGATATACTATCTTCTATTAACTATTTATTAAACTTAGAATATAACGTATTAATAGCAGATCCTGCAAAACCAAGACTTGGAAAAATTGATGATATTGACCACTTAGGAAACAGAAGAATCAGATGTGTTGGTGAGTTATTACAAAATCA
>JAZQTI010000048.1:0-18639 GCA_045630665.1 Candidatus Scatovivens sp. | reverse complement strand
TTATTTTGATTTTATTGTATATTTTCCTTCAATAATATTAAAGTAAATATATTTTTCATCTTCATGTGAAAATTCAATTTTTGATGTGTTTGTAGTATTTCCATTTTCATAAATAGTTTTAAATCCTGATTTTATGATAGGATTTTCTGAAAGTTTTTCAACTGCTACTACAGTTTCTTTTGGAACATTAATTTTTAAAATAAGTTCTTCTTCTTTTTTACTTGCATTTAGTTCTACTCTTCCATGATTTGTATTCACAACAGATTTTATTTCTGTTAGATTCCCAAAATCTGGTTTTATAGAAATTACGTCATATCCTGGTTTTTCTGGTGAAATTCCAGCAAAATATTTTGACATAATAATTAATGGACCTCCTGCCCAAGCATGATTTGTAGTTCCAGTATCTTTTTCCCAGTATTCCCATAAAGTAGTAGTTTCTTCATCATTTACCATTATTGAATATCTGTCTTCAATTCTTTTTTGAGCTTCTTTTGTTTTTCCTATTAAGCATAATGCTTCTAAAACATATTTTTCCATAAAGGTTGAATTATCTGTATTTTCTATAAGAATTTTAGAAATAGCATCATATTTATCTTCACTTGCAAGTCCTGAAATAACAGCTAGAGCATTTGCTCTTACATCATATCCTTCATATTCTTTATAATCTTTATCTTTGTATCCAGTTCCATCCCAATATTTTTCATTATACGCTTTTGCAAAATTATCAACTCTTGTTTTCATTTCTGTTATTTCAGTTTCATTTTCAAGTTCAACTGCCATTTTATAAATTGAGTCTAATGCAAAATAATAGGCTGCATTTTCTATTGCAAAATAATCTGATGTATCTGAAGAATCTCCCCATCTCCATAAACAATCATAATTTAAAATTTCAGCAAGACCTGCTCCTTCAGAAATCGCCCATACATTTAAATAATCTTTTGCATATGGATACATATATTGTAAGAAATCTTTATTACCATTATATAAATAATAATCATACATAGCATTTACACCAATAAGAGATTGTACTGGTAAATGCATATTTGCTTTTGCTGGTGGAATTACCGACATTAATATCTTATCATATCTCCAACCAATTTGAGTTTTTACTGATTTTTCATATAATAAATTTGCTTTTGTATCTAATCCATACATAGCTTCTTGCATTGAAACACTGTTGTCTCCAATCCACATAGCTCTTTCACGATCTGGACAATCCATATAATTGTCTCTCATATTTATATAAAGAGTTTTGTTTGCCATATTCCAAAGTTTATTAAACATTTCATTATCTGATTCGAATTTACCACTTAATGTTGTATCATAACCTGTATGTCTATATCCTAAACTTAATATTTTTATTCCTTTTGGAATATAATAATATATTTTACCACCATTTACCCAAGCAAGAGATTCGAATTCTTGAACTCCATTTTTAGTAATATATATTGTTCTTTGATTTTTTCCTTCTTCTCCATAATTTTCATCAAGCGATATATATATTTTTTGATTTTTTTCAGCTTCAATTTTCAAATATGGTGTAAGTTGCATATTATATGGTAGTTCCATAACTAAAAGTTCATCTTTTTCAGTAACATAGTTTTTGTATTTTTCAAAATTTTCATATTCTTTTATTTCTGAAAATAAAAATTGTGGAATTTCTCTAAGAACTAATTCTCCCCATGGCATATCTCCTGGCTTTCCTTGAGCACATGCATTATCCCATGATTCATCATTAAAATCAGTTTTATACCAATTTTCTATTTCTAAGTTTGAATCATAATATATGCTTGTTTCACTTAGTCTTCCATTTGTTCCTTCTAAATCTTTTAAATATGCTGGATGTTTTATAGATTTCCAAGAGCTATCACTTTTGATTATGCTATCACCAATTTGTACTTGAAAAAGCAAAGCTCCTTTTGTACTATCAATATGAGAAAATCCTGTTATTCCAAAATGCCAAACTAAAATTGAAATTGTATTTTCTCCTTTTTTCAGATATTTTGAAATATCTACTTCGTCATAATAAATAGAATCTGGCTTTTCTCCTCTTTTTAAGCCTCCTTCTCTTATAACGATTTCATCATTTATATATAGCCAATACTTGGAATCTACTGCAATTCTTGCAATACAATTTTCAATATCTTTTTTATTTTCTATAACAAATTCTTTTCTAAAACAAGACCATGTATTCATATCTGGTGTATCTAATTGACTTTGATCTTCTGGCCATATATATTCTGCTTTCCATTCAAATGGTATTATTTCTTTTGGCTTATCATTTTCATTTTTTAGTAATATACTTATAAAAAATATTATAAATATAGTAAGTATTAAAGCAATTGTTTTTATAATGCTTTTTTTCATTAGTTTCACTCCATTTCTACAACATTTTTTCAAGTTCTTTTATTTTATCTCTTAATTCTGCTGCTTTTTCGAATTCCATACTCTGTGCATGTTTTAACATTTCATCTGTTAATCTTGAGATTATATCTTCTACTGATTCATCTTTATTAATTCCGTATTCACTTTGAAGATCTTCAACAATTGTAGCTTTAATAACATCTCTAACAGATTTTCTAATTGTTTGTGGTGTAATACCATTTTTGCTATTATATTCTTCTTGTATACCTCTTCTTCTATTTGTTTCTGTAATAGCTTTTTCCATAGATTCTGTAAGTTCATCTGCATACATTATAACTCTACCTTCAGTGTTTCTTGCTGCACGTCCTATTGTTTGTATTAATGAACGTTCTGAACGTAAGAAACCTTCTTTATCAGCATCTAGTATTGCCACTAAAGAAACTTCTGGTATGTCTAGACCTTCTCTTAATAGGTTTATTCCAACCAATACATCAAATTCTCCTATACGTAAATCTCTGATAATTTCCATTCTTTCTAATGCTTTTATTTCAGAGTGCATATAACGTACTCGGATTCCTGCATTTCTTAAGTAAGCAGTTAAGTCTTCAGCCATTTTTTTAGTTAATGTAGTAACTAATGTTCTATCACCTTTGGCTGTTTGCTCTGCTATTTGTTCCATTAAATCATCTATTTGATTTTCTGTAGGTTTTACTTCTATTTTAGGATCTAAAAGACCTGTTGGACGTATGATTTGTTCTACAACATTTTCTTTTGCGTGAGTTTTTTCATAGTCTGCTGGTGTTGCACTAACAAATATACATTGGTTTACTCTTTCTTCAAATTCTTCAAATTTTAATGGTCTATTATCAAATGCTGATGGTAATCTAAAACCATAATTTACTAATGATTCTTTTCTTGCCCTATCTCCATTATACATTGCTCTTACTTGAGGTACTGTTGCATGTGATTCGTCTATTAATAATAAATAATCATCTGGGAAATAATCAAACAATGTATATGGTGGGCTTCCTGCTTCTCTACCACTTATATGCCTAGAATAGTTTTCTATTCCTTGGCAAAATCCTGTTTCTTTAAGCATTTCTATATCAAAGTTTGTTCTTTCTTCTATACGTTGAGCCTCAATTAATTTTTTATTGTCTTCAAAATATTTTTTTCTTTCTTCCATCTCTTGTTCTATTGTAACAATCGCTCTTTCTAGTTTATCTTTACTTGTTACATAGTGCGAGTTTGGATATACCATAACATGTTCTCGAGTTGCTACTGCTTTTCCTGTTAATGGATTTATTTCTGAAATTCTTTCTATTTCATCTCCCCAGAATTCTACTCTTATAGCTGTTTCTTCTTTATTTGAAGGAAAGATTTCCAATATATCTCCCTTTGCACTAAAAGTTCCTCTTTTAAAATCCATTTCATTTCTTGTGTATTGCATATTAATAAGTTTTCTCATTATTTCTGTTCTGTCTTTTTGCATTCCTGGTCGAAGTGATACTATCATATTTTCATAATCTATAGGATCTCCTAATCCATATATACACGAAACCGATGCAACAACTATTACATCTCTTGTTTCAAATAATGATGCTGTTGCAGAATGACGTAATTTATCAATTTCATCATTAATTGAGGCATCTTTTTCTATATAAGTATCTGAAGAGGCTATATATGCTTCTGGTTGATAATAGTCATAATATGAGACAAAATATTCTACTCTATTATTTGGAAAAAATTCCTTAAATTCAGAATATAATTGCCCTGCAAGTGTCTTATTATGAGCTAATACTAAAGTTGGCTTTTGTACTTTTTCAATTACATTAGCCATAGTAAAAGTTTTTCCTGAACCTGTTACACCTAAAAGTGTTTGAAATTTTTTTCCTTTATTTATTCCATCTACTAAATATTTAATTGCTTCTGGTTGATCTCCAGTTGGTTTATATTCTGATACTAAATTAAACATTAATATTCCCCTTTTTATTTTATACAAATTATTATCTTTCTATATCTGTTTTGAATAAATTTTTATAACTTGTTTCTCCTGACTCTTGTGCTAATAAGTTTTCTCTTGATGAAATATGATTTACTTCACAATATCTATTTTTGAATTCATCTCCATTATCTAAAAGATTTCTCATATCTTGCAGAAATGTTTCATAAGCATTATCTGCAAAAAACATATTTTCTGGATTTTCTGTACCATAACGTTTTCTTAATCTTTGAAGTGTAAATTCTAAAAATTCTTCTACTGTTTTATCTGCCATATTTCTTTTTCCGACAAAGAAACTTCTAATAAATACCATTTCTATTGTAGTATTTCTATCTGCTGAAGATACTAATTTTCCATATTCACTTCTAGGCATATCTTCTAAAGATGAACTATGATCTTCTATTGCTTCTTTTATTGTTTTTCTATCTTCTTCATTAAAGAATCTTGAAAATTGTTCATTGATTGCAAATCTTCTTCCTGCAATTTTTGCGTGTTTTTCACCAGTTTCTTTTTCTTGATATTTCCCAAGATCATGAGATGCAGCAATTGTATAAATCATATTTGGATTTAAACCTAAATTTAATTCGTTATTTAAAACAAAAGATCTTCTTATAACTTCTAGTATATGTAATATTCCGTGTCCTTGGTCATTTTTCGAATATTCTGGAAATATTTTTTCTTCTACATATTTTCTTAAATCCGGATTTACTTCTTTTGTAACGTTTTCATAATTTTTGATACTACTTTCAGCAAAATTTTTCATTTTAATTCTCCCTATTTTCTAATTTTTTTATATAATTTGCTTGAATTTCACAAAATTCATTTTCATCTTTTAATATTTTTCTTATATTTAGTAAAAACTCTCCATATTCTGAATCTTTTAAGAAGAATTTAGCATATCCATTTTCTCCAAACTTTTCATTCAAGTGAAAAAATGCTCTTTTATATAAATCTGTTTCACTTGCATTTGGATCTAATTTTTTACCATAATAATAACTTCTTTCTAAACATTGTTCTACTGTATTATTTCTATCTGCAGAAGATATTATTTTACCATATATGTTTCTTGGTTCATGGTCTGAAGAGGCCCTATGATCTTCTATTGCTTCTTTTATTATTTTTCTTTCTTCTTCTGAAAAGAACTTTTTAAGTTCTTCATCTTTATACATCATTTCTGCTGAAATTATTTCATGTTTTTTAGGATTAATATAGTGACCTATATCGTGATATGCAGCAACTACATATACTATGTTGTTATTTACTTCTAATGAATTTTGTTTTATTAATTCAAAACTTCTTCTTATTACATATTCTATATGTTCAATGCTATGTGCTTTTTCGTTTTTATCATATTTAGGTAATAGATTTTTTTCGATATATTCTTTTAATTTTTTATCAATAAAATTTATTTCTTCTACCATTATATTTCCCCTTGTTTTTTGATACGCCAAATTAAATTTATTTAGGTTGTATTATATCAAAAAAATATACCAAAAACAATATATTCTACTAAGCTAACAGTAATTTTTATATAAAAATAAAAGTACTCTACCGGGAATCCGGGGAGCACTTTTTGCAAATCTTCAAAAACAACATCTTCCCAATACAGAGCATCTTATTTATTATTTTTTTTAAATAAATTATCTGGATTGTATTTTTCGCTTATTTCTTTTTGTTGTTTTTTCTCGTTTTCATTTAATATATTTAACAAAACTTCTTTTTCTTCTTCGGTTTTACACCAATATTTTAATTTTAACATTGTCAAAAAAATTCTTGCTTCCTTTGATATATTTTGTTCTTCAATACGTTTGTTTTTATCAATTTCTGGTATATAATCTTTTTTTGAGTTCTTTATCAAATATTGCATAACTTGTGATGGAATTTTATTTACATATGTATCTCCTAAAGCCATTAAAACACATAGAACTTCTGAATTTACTTTTTCATTATTCATATTATTGTTCACCAAATTCCTCTCCTGTATTTGTTTTGTCGTCTTGATCCTTAGATAATGTTGATGCTAATGCCCCCAATATTTTATTAATGTCGCTAATAGAAACATCTTTAGCAACTCCATTATCTTGAACAGATTCCTCCAGTGGAAATATCCTTAATGCTAGGGTAGATAATAACCTTGAAAGATAATCTCTAAAGTTTTTATCTGCATCCTCTGCACCAGTAATAGCATGATCAGCTTCATGGAAGAATACATGACCAGCTTCAATTAAACCATTATTTAATGTTCTTCGAGAAATATTTATCTCATTTCCTTTGCTTGCAAAACCTGCTGCTTGTTCTCCTGTATAATCAGGAGGATAATCATATATTTTTATTGTTTTAACAGGCTCAGTCTCACTAGCTTCAGAAGCTAAGGTCAAAATCTTATTATAATTATAAAGGTGTTGCAGTATTTGTCTTTCATGTTCTGTTAATTCTTCTTCTGGTACAGGGATTGTATTTTTAATTGCATTTTCTAATGCTTCTTTATAAGATATAATCTTTTCTCCTTGTTTTCCTTGTAAATCTATTAAGGCTTCAGCAACATGATCAGGAAAAGAAACCACCTCTAATCCCATATGTTTTGCTTGATGATATGAATTAAAATCCAAATCATTAATATTTCTTACGCTAGTTCTTTCTCCAAACTTACTTCTAAATACACTTATCCACTTATCAGCAAGCTCTGTATCGGATGGAATCTCAAAGCGTGTTTCGAATTCTAAAAAGTCATCTCTACCGCTTCCTCTAGCATAAGCTTCAGCATCTAATAAAAATTCTCCAACAAGTCTTTCTTCTTCAGCAGTTTGAAGTATATCTCTAATTTCTTCTTGCATACTTTCTCTTTTAATAACATCTCTATCTCTTGTTTCAATATCAAATTCTCTTAAATGATATGTATACTTCAATTGATGATTTCCAGGAATCAAAATATTTCTTACAAATAATTGCCCTCCACTAGTGCTTAATACATCAGATCTTTCAGTACTAGCAATAGGAGTTCTTGGACTAAATAATAAAACAGAATCTCTAATATTTCTAAATTGTTTAATTAGTTCTGGAGTAGGTTCAACAAAAGTAGTAGAACTAACTTCATTTTTCTTAGAAAATCCATAGTCGCTTCTATCTTTTTCTTCACCATCATCTAAAACTTTACTATCTGGATCTATTTTTTTTCGTACGGTATAAACTAATCTATCAACTGTTTTTTCGTTCACCTGACCTTTATTTAATGTTTCTTGTTTGGTTTCAGGATATGCAACCCAATCTCTAGAACGTAGTTCCATTTTAACTCCTGTACGAATAGCAGCTGCTGATAACATTTTTAAACCTTCGCCCCATTTACCACTGCTACCATCATGATCTTTTACAGAAGCAAATAATTCTAAATTTTTATAATCATATCCAATTCCATCATCTGAAATTTTTATTTTTTGAATATCTGAATCTTCAAATTTATCAAACTCTCTATAATCATGCCATTTTCCATCTCTTGTTTGAAAGCGCAAAAATATTGTACTTCCTTTAGAATCAGAAGGCAAATGGTTTTGGCATGCGTCTAAAACAATTCTTTGTGAGTCCCATATTTCACTACCATAATCTAATGATAATGATGTTACTATTTGTTCTTCTATATATTCAGGAATTACGTCTCTATCTGTTGGAATCCCTAATATTTTAAAAGCTGATACCCATGATTTCGGTAATTCTATTACAGCATATTCTTCTAATGTTGATTTTAAATATTCAGGAATTTTATAATCTGTTCTTAAAACAGGTTGTTTTGGCTTTCCAGATTTATCGACCCAACCTCTAGAAGCAACAACATTTTCAAAAGCTATTTTCCATAATTGAGAAATATACTCAATTCTTGAAGAATCTTCGTTAAATACATTTGATACACCATATGCACCTGTATATTCTGTTGGATGATTCCAGCCTAACCAATCACTATTTATATCAATTTCTTTTTCCTTTGTATATGTTATTAATAACTGCAAAAAATGTTCAATTAATTTTGGATCATCCAATCTAGCTATTGTCTCATAAATATGATTATTCCAATTAAAATTATGGAATCCATTACGATCTGGATTAACATTAGCATCTCTAAAGTTATATCTAAAAAACGATTTTATATCTGTAAGATAGATTCCTTTTACAAATGCTTCTCCACCACGCGTTATATCTAATATATCTACTCCATCATATGAAAAAACGGGTTTCATGCCACTTAGTTGAATTATTTTTGTTGGCAATTGTAATGCATAATCAATAAATTCTGGTGTAGGAGTATGAAAAATAGTTCTTGATCCTATAATTGGTTCTCCGTCATATACTTTTACATCATAAACTAATTTTTTTCTAGACTCTTCTTCATCATTATTTCTTGTATTTATAATTGTTTTTTCTTCACTTGTTGCTATAGCACTCCAATTTCTTGATTGGAATTCTAACCCTAACCCTAATTTAACAGCTGCAATTGATGCAAGTTTCATACCTTCACCAAATTGACCAGCACTAGAATCTTCACTTGTCTTAGTAGAATGTAAATAAAATAAATTATCTGCTGTAAATCCCACACCATTATCTGCAAAACGAATTTCAGTTATTTCATCTCTATGTTTTTTTGCAGTTTCGCAATCTACCCATCTATTTCCAACTTTAAAATGTAAATAACATTGTGTTCCTTTTGAATCTGCTGGTAAATGGTTTTGGAAACCATCTAAACATATACGTTCAATTCCCCAGCTTGATTGACGGTAGTCATCTAAAATACCTGGTCCATCTCTTTTTTGATCAATTACTTTTCCTTTTGGTTGATCGTTTATTCTTTTTTCGTATATCGTATCTAGTTGTGCGCTTGCTACTTTTAAAGTTTCATATGTTCTAGTTGCTTCTTCAATAAGCCTATCTACATTAAATATCTTTTCACCATACTCTGTTAAATTTATTGGTTCTTCTATTATAAAATCATCCTCTATTATTGGTGAAAATGTTTCAATCGCATCTTCTTTTATTTCTTCATTTTCTTGCACATTTTCTTGTCTTCTATTAAAACTTCTAAAAAAGTTTCTAATAGATGCAGATATTCTTTCGAAAAATTTTTTTCTTTCTTCTGATACAACTAGACCTCCTGCATTATCTGATTGTTCTTTTTGAGAACCAGATAATCTAGCTGTACTACGTTCTTGAATTACATCTCTTTTTATATTTTCAAAATCGACTAGCCTAGAAAATTGATTTAATCTTGTAAAGTTTTCTGCCGTAAGTCCTCTACGATTTCTATAAGCCTCTGACCATGAATTACGATAAACCCTTATTGCTTCTTGAATTTCAGCATATATTCTATCAAATTCTTTTCTTGCTTCATTAAATTGAATCTCTTCTTGCGTTAACATATCTAATACCATCCTATTTTTAGATATATTAATTTTTTCATATATTGTAAAACAAGTCAATTAAGTATCTATTAAATTATTGTTTCAGTTTATTTACAAAAAAAAGAACTCTTATATAAGAGTTCTTTTTTACTATTTTATTCATAATCTAATACATCAACCCATTTACTTAAAAATTCTTGTTCTTCTGGTTTTCCTTTAGTCATTTGAGTAGCTGCTACTATTGGTACCCATCTTTGAATATGGTTTTTAGCAATTCCGCTCTTTTCAGCAAATAAATTTAAGTACTTTTCTGCTAAAGTATCTTTTCCTTGAATTGAGAATAATAAGAATGTTCTTGCACAATCAGCTGATGCATTTCCTTGTGTTGCATGTGACCAGTCAATTACATAGTATTCTCCTTTTTCATTTATAATTATGTTACTTGGATTGTAATCTCCATGACATAATTTTGTATGATCTTTCATTCCTTCTAATCTTTGAAGTAATTCATATCTAACATTATCATTAAGGTTTTCTGCTGCATTTAATTTTCTTCTAAATTTATCTTTTATTCTATTTAATAATGGAACTTGTTTTGATAATATTGTTAATTGAATATCTACAAATTTATTTAAATATTCATCTTCTTTTTCAGGATTTTGTTCCATTAAAACATCAAGTGGTGTTCCATTTATATGTTCTGAAACAAGTGCCCATCTATTCTCAATTTGTGTTACAGCAAGAAGTTTTGGCATATATAAATCTGTTCCTTCTTCCACTCTTGCTTGATTTAAAGCTTCATTTAAAATATCTGCTTTTGAATAGTTTTCAACAAATAATTTTATTGTTTTTCCATTATCTTCATATACTGTTTTTGTAGCTCTTTTAGCTATTTCTTTATTTAAATTAAATTCCATTATTTTTTACCTCCATAATATGCTCTTAAATACATATCTTTAATTTCACTCATTAAAGGATATCTTGGGTTTGCACCTGTACATTGATCGTCAAATGCTTGTTCTACCATGTCATCTAATCTATCTAAGAAATCTTTTTCATCAATTCCGTATTCTTTAATTGATTTTTTAATTCCAATTTTTTCTTTTAATTCTTCAATTTTTTGAATTAGTCCTTCTAATTTTTCATCATCATTTTTTCCTGTTACACCAAGATATTCTGCAACTTCTGCATATCTTCTTAATGTATGAGGATGGTCATATTGAGAAAATGTTCCCATTTTTGATGGAACTTCACAACTATTAAATCTTATTACTTCATTAATTAATAAAGCATTTGCAACTCCATGAGGTAAATGATGGAATGCACCTAATTTATGAGCCATTGAGTGACATATTCCTAAGAATGCGTTTGCAAAAGCCATACCAGCCATTGTTGCTGCATTTGCCATTTTTTCACGAGCTTCAGGATCATTTGGACCATTATCATATGCTCTTGGTAAATATTCAAAAATATTTTTTAATGCCTCTTTTGCTAACCCATCTGTATATTCGGTAGCAAGCATTGATGCTATTGCTTCTAAAGCATGTGTTACAGCATCTATACCAGAAGCTGATGTTAATCCTTTTGGAGCATTCATCATCATGTCACAATCTACAATTGCCATATTTGGCATTAATTCATAGTCAGCTAAAGGATATTTAGTTCCTGTTTTTTCATCTGTAATAACTGCGAAAGGTGTTACTTCTGAACCCGTACCAGCAGATGTTGGAACAGCAATAAAGTATGCTTTTTCACCCATTTTAGGGAATCCATATACTCTTTTTCTTATATCCATAAATCTCATAGCCATATCCATAAAGTCAACTTCTGGACGTTCGTACATTACCCACATAATTTTAGCAGCATCCATTGGTGAACCACCACCAACTGCTAAGATACAATCTGGTTTGAAATCAACCATCATTTTTGTTCCTTCTTTTGCACAAGCAAGAGTTGGATCTGGTGCTACTTTAAAGAATGTAGTATGTGCAATTCCCATTTCATCTAATTTATCTGTTATTCCTTTTGTATATCCATTTTCATAAAGGAATGTGTCTGTTACAATAAATACTCTTTTTTTGTTTAATACATTTTTTAATTCATCTAACGCAACTGGTAAACAACCTTTTTTAATATAAACCTTTTCAGGTGCTCTAAACCAAAGCATATTTTCTCTCCTTTCAGCTACTGTTTTAATATTAATTAAATGTTTAACGCCAACATTTTCTGAAACTGAGTTATTTCCCCAAGTTCCACATCCTAAAGTTAATGATGGAGCTAGTTTAAAGTTATATATATCTCCAATTCCTCCGTGAGAAGATGGTGTATTTATTATAACTCTACAAGTTTTCATTTTATTATAGAATTTTTCCATTTTCTCTTTTTCAGTAATTGTATTTATATAAAGTGATGATGTATGTCCAATACCACCATCTAATACTAATCTATGAGCTTTTTCAACAGCATCATCAAAATCTTTTGCTTTGTACATAGCTAAAACAGGAGATAATTTTTCATGTGCAAATTCTTCTTCTATTTCTACACTTTCAACTTCACCTATTAATATTTTTGTGCTTTCTGGTACTTCTACTCCAGCTAAGGCTGCTATTGTATGAGCTTTTTGTCCAACTATTTTTGCATTTAAAGCACCGTTTATAATAATTGTTTTTCTAACTTTTTCAGTTTCTTCTTCATTTAATAAATAGCATCCTCTTTTTTCGAATTCTGCTTTTACTTTATCATAAACACTATCTAATATAATTACAGATTGTTCAGAAGCACATATCATACCATTATCAAATGTTTTTGAATGTATAATTGAACTTACTGCTAAAATTATATCTGCAGATTCATCTATAATTGCTGGAACATTTCCTGCGCCAACACCTAATGCTGGTTTACCACTTGAATAAGCAGATTTAACCATACCAGGTCCACCTGTAGCTAAAATAATATCAGCATTTTGCATAACAAAATTTGTAAGTTCTAAAGATGGTACATCTATCCAAGATATAATTCCTTCTGGAGCACCAGCTTTTACTGCTGCCTCTAATACTAATTTTGCAGCTGCTATTGTTGATTGTTTTGCTCTTGGGTGTGGGCTTATTATAATTCCATTTCTTGTTTTTAAAGATATTAATGTTTTAAATATAGCTGTAGATGTTGGATTTGTTGTTGGAATAACAGCAGCAATAACACCAATTGGTTCTGCTATTTTTTTGATTCCAAAAGATTTATCTTCTTCAATTACACCGCAAGTTTTTGTATCTTTATACGCATTATAGATATATTCTGCAGCATAATGATTTTTGATAACCTTATCTTCTACAATTCCCATTCCTGTTTCTTCAACAGCCATTTTTGCAAGTGGGATTCTTGCAGCATTTGCAGCCATAGCAGCTGCTCTAAAGATTTCGTCTACTTTTTCTTGAGAAAAACTAGAAAATTCTTCTTGGGCTGCCCTAACTCTTTCAAAAGCTTCTTTTAAAGCTTCTATACTGTCTACACATTTGTAAGTTTTACTCATAATTGTTTTCCTCCTATAATATATATTTTATTTATAAATAACAATTTAATTATTTAACCCTTTTAATAGTATTAATAAAGATGCTGATAAATCTTCATTTTTTACTTTTACATATTCTGGTAATTCAAGATTAACAGGCGCAAAATTCCATATAACATCTATACCAGATTTTATCATTAAATCACATACATTTTGAGCTTCATCTTTTGGAACAGTTAAAATTCCTATATGAATATTATTATTTTTTACTAATTCTTCCATTTTATCTATATGGAAAATAATATCATCATCACATTTTGATTTATCACAATCAAACGCCATCATAATATTAACGTCATTTTCAAAACCTTTGTAATTTAATAAAGCTTGACCTAAGCGACCTGCTCCAACAATAATTACTTCTTTTTTATTATTTAAATCCAAAAAAGTTTCGATATCTCTAATCAACTCACAAGTATCAAAACCAATTCCCGGTCTTCCGTCATTTTTACTAACTAAAGCTAAGTCTTTTCTAACTTGAATTGGATTTAATTTTAATTCTTTTGCAATTGTTGTTGAAGATATATTTACAATATTTTCTTCTTTTTTCTTTTTTAAAATTCTTAAATATTGTGGTAATCTTCTTAAAGTTGCAACAGAAACTGGCATATTTACCTCCTATTTTTTGTTCGATATTTTTTTATCGAATGTATTTTATCACTATTTTTTCTTGATTTCAATAGTAAATATACATTTTTTTAAAAAATAAAAAAACAAGGCCATTTAACCTTGTTTTTTATAAGTATCTTATTATTTATTTCAATTTATATTTTTGTTTATCTTCTTCTGTTAATTCAAAAAATCTTATTGTACTATTCTTTTTCTTCCATAAATTTAAAGATTTTTCCCCTATAAATGAAACAATTCCTTCTTGCCTTCCTAGTCTATACTTACATGTTTTGAAAGGTAAAGATATTTCTGGAATACTAGAAACTTTAATTTCTTTTAACATCGGACAATCTACTATTGCAAAATTAAAAGCTGAATCTATATTTGAAAAAGTAATTTTTTCAAGACTAGTTTCTCTAAAACAATTTATAACATTTTGAGGTCTATCTAATATATATAATTTTAATGCACCTAAAAACTCTACTTCTTTTAAATTAGTACATCCTAAAAATGCATCTTCTCCAATATTCATAAGATTAGGAGAAAATTTAATATTAGTTAAGCTTATACAGTCTTGAAAAGCTTTATTTCCAATTAATTCAATTTTTCCTAATGATAGTTTCTTTAATTTTTTACATCCCCTAAATGCTTCGTTACCAATGCATTTGTAGGTTTTATCTGGACTCAAATCCACACCAGAAGTATTTTTTTCTACAAGAACTTCAATTTCTTCTAAATTTACCCAATCAATAGTTTTTTCAAAATTGTATTTAGCAACCCCATCACTAGCAATAACAAGTTTTTTTGCATTTTCACCCAGATTTTTATCTATATAATCTCTAGCAAATTTTATTTCCCCATCTTCAAATTCTATTTTAAAAGCAGGCCCTCTATTAGTCTTCCAAGAAAGAAGCATTCTTTTTTGATTAGCATCTTCTCTTACTTTGTTGAACCAATTTTTCAATGATACTATAAAAGATTCTTCATAATATAAATCCATTTCTTGTTCTTCTTTTATAATAGTTTTTTCTTTTTGTTTTTTAGGTTCGTCAATAACATATTTTCTATCATCTTTTTCTAAAAGATTTCCTATAATTTCTATATGATCATCTCTAGATCTCACATTTTTAATAATTAAAACTTGTTGCCATAATTTATAATCATATAAATCTTTTTCAGATAAATTTTTAGCTAAATCTATAAATCTACGTCTTCTTATTTCATCTTTAAATTCTTCTTTAGCACCTTCAAATAATGTTTCTTTAATTGCATTTAGTAATGCATCTTTTTTACAATATTTAAATACTTTTGTAAAATTTATAACACCTTCTATTTGTAATTGATTAATAATAATTTCAAGAGTTATCATTCCTATATTTTTATTATACTCTAATTCCTCTATTGGATTATGATTAGATTGTTTCCAATAATCTATTGATTTTTCTAAATTTTCCCATAGTATTTTAATTCTTTGTAGTGCTTGTGCATCAATTCTATTTTCAGATGCACTTTCTATTGTGCTATTTGTTTTTAAAATAAAATAATCAACTTCAGAATTTAACAATATTAATTCCATTAAAACATTTCTAGATAATTCATCAAACCCCATAGATGTACCAGTACTATCTAGTTCAATTTCTTTTGCCTTTTTTCTTATTTCATTTAGATTATTTTCATATTCATTTGCTTTATCAAATTTATTAAGTACCTTTAATTCAGTAATTTTACTTTCTATTTGAGAAATCTCGTGTAACAATAAATCAAATTCTTTTTTATTTATCATTAGTAGCATCTCCTATTTATCTTTCATCATAATCATTTTCTTGTATTTTTTCTTTTGTTCCTTTTATAGGACTCAATTCTTCAACTTGTTCAGTTATAATACCCAAGCTATCTAAAACAGCAGCATTATACATTTCATAAGTATATTGTCCAGAATTTATTCCATAATCAGTAAATCCTTCAAGACTTTTTATTTTAAAGAAGTCTTTCCAATTACTTAAAGGTAATCTAGATAGTCTGCTTCCTGTAAAAAGTTTTTCCATCCTAGATATTGGTTCTAGTGAATTAGACATCATATATCCAAATCCTGGAACTTCTAAATCTTTTCCATCGTGTCTTACTCTCGCTTCATAAGCACCAATTGGAGTTTCGTAAGTCAATAATATTTCTTCAGGATTTTTTATTCCATATATTTCTGATAATTGTATCTTCATATAATCTAATCCCATTTTTTCCAAAAATCTATTGCCATAAATTGCAAATCTTTCTGGATTTTCATAATATGCATCTAGCATTTCTTCTACAGAAGCAAATTCTCCTTTTCCATATGGTACAAGATCTGGATTTAATGTTGAAGAATATTTATAAAAAAAGTTATAATTTTTTGATGTTGTATCTCCAGAACTCTGAATTTCTTCTATATTTCCTAATATAGAATCTCTATAACGATCTAATCTCAAATCATTTTCTGTTTTTTGCTTTGGTACTACAATATCTAGAACTTCTACTTTCCCCATACTTTGAGGTAATTCCGTAATAACCGGTGTCATATTTTGTTTTGGATTTGCAGTTGGTTGTGTTCCAAAAATTTGCTGATCTGTTCGTTTTGCCCAATCACTTATTACAACCCCTATATCCGTTTCAGAAAGTTCCACTTTTTCTTCAACTCTTGGTTTTTCAGTTTTAGTTACAGTTGCAACAATATTTTCTTGTGTTGCAAGATTTATTAAGCCTGCTACAGCAGAAACAGACATTGTTCCAATAACTAAATATGGTGCAATCTTTTTCAAAACATTTGGCATATCTTCTAATATAATTTCTCTATTTGAAATTAATTCTTTAGTTTTTTCATATATTACTCCTAAACGCCCTTTTATTCTGTCTAATTGAGGATGTGGAGAAACATATCTTTGAATCCTTCCTGCTCTTTGTCCAAATTGATTTATAATATTTTTATATGTTTGATAATCATCTCCAAATACTTGTCTTAATGATTTTGGAACAATTCCTGTACATAATCTATAATCAGTTTCTTCAAAATCCAAATTTTCTAAGTCACCATTATGCTCAGCTTTTTCTATATATCCTTCTTTTGAAAATCTCCATACATAATTTGTATTATCATTAAATGTAAATACATCATCAACTAATTCTTGACCTAAAAATAATTGACCATATTTACTATCTCTTCTTAATGGTAATAAATTTAATTCAGGATATTCTCCATCTTGTTTTTTAAATGTTTCACAAACTAAAAAATCTCTTATAATATTTCTTTCCATATGATTTTTATTGTAATTTTGTTTTACAATAACTCCTTTCTGCAAACCGCAGTTATAATCTCTCACATTAATTATACTTAAATTAAATTCTTTATTCTATAACATTTATATTAAAAATTAATTACAAGTTTTTTTGCAATCAAAAAGCGCCTGAATTTTTCAGGCACTTCGAATATTTGGGTCACTAAGTTGCAGTTATCTGATGTCCGGTTTGTAGGCAACTTGGAACATGAGGCGAGGTTCATCGCAGGTCCAGGTTGCGAACATGATAGCTCCTTCACATTCATCGTAGTTGTGAACGATGTTCTTGGCTTTGGACAAAAGGTTTTTCATTCCATTGCCACTGAAAGCAGCTTCAAGAAAAACATTTCTGTCCCAGTGCAGTCTCGGATTCTCAGAGATTATCTCATCTCCAGAGCAGTGAATTTGGAAGTCAACAAATTCATGCTCTACCCATGCCTGTTCAGGCCAGTTGGAAGAAGTCGGGTCAAAGGTATCACCAGAAGTTCGATTGGTAAATCTCATGGGGCTTCCCTCCTATATTTTAATACATAAATTATACCACAAATATGCTTATTTTTCAAGTTTCATAGCTTTTACAGGCTTTTCCTTTCCAATTTATAAATCAAAAAATCTTAGCGATTTTAAATTTGCTAAGATTTTTTATAAATTTATATTAAACATTTTCTGTTGTTGTTTCTATATTTTCTGTTGTTTCAACTGTTTCTGTTACTACTGGTTTGCTTTGACCGAAAGAAAAAGCTTTTTTTGTACTTCTTTCTTTTACTTCAAATTTTTTATAAAATTCTTGTTTTGCATTATCTAATGTTTCTTGCATTGCTGTAAACATTTCTTCTACGTCATCTTTTGTAAAATCATAAGAATTACTTCTTGCCATTGGCTCTAAAATTTGGATATCGTGCATTACATTATTTACTCTTTTTCCTGCGTTTTCCATAAATTTTTGTCTTTTTTCTTCGTTAATTTCCATTTCTTTTTCTCCTTACTTACTGTAATTTAGTTCTTACATAATATATCACATGTTTTTTTAAAAATAAAGCTTTTATTTTTAAAAAAATCAAATTTAACACAATTGAAATTTACTTGTTATAGTTATCTATGATATAATTTTTTTGGAGGTTTATACATATGAAAAATAATTCTCGGAACTACCAATAAGACAAGAAAAAATAATTTTGGATCTAAAAAAAATAACAAAAAAAGAATTACTAGAATTACCAATATTGATACAAGAAGTAAAAATAGATCTAGAACAAAAAAATCATATATTGATAACAAATATACCGATATATCCAATACACTAAAAAATGATATTGATAATTATACTGTTAATAAATTAAATAATATTGATTCTAGTATAAATAAATTAAATAGTAAAGATTCTACTATAAATAGTACTTACTATAACTATAA
>JAZQTI010000047.1:0-3774 GCA_045630665.1 Candidatus Scatovivens sp. | reverse complement strand
AAAAATTGAACATTTTAAACAATTTTAATCAAAACTCTTGACAAAATAAAAAGACCGTATCTCAACGATACAGCCTAGTAGGTTAGAAATTTGACTAGCACATTCATGACGTTGTTAAAAGATAAATGATTGTTCTATCCTATTAATAACATAATTAGCGATAGCTTTTTGTCCGATTTGAGATGGATGCCATGTATCATCTGGTCTATAATAAACTTTTTCAGTATCAACGCCATTAATACCGCAAGTAGACATATCAATGTATTGAATACCATATTGTTCACATTTTGATTTAATTGCTTGAGTAATTAGTTGATTGCTTAATGTATCTGTTGATGTTTTATTTGATAAAGCAGAAATTGGATCTAGAACATAATCTTGAGTGCTGTATGAAGTATTTGCTCTTGGAATAGGTGTACAGAATATAATAGGTTTACCAGGATATTTATCAAGTAATCCTGTTAATAAAATATTTAAAGCACCATATAAGGTATTTATGGTATTATCATTCCAACTACCAATAGGAGATTCTCCTCTATCATTTGTGCCACCCATAATAACAACACCATCTAAATTATTACTCATATCAGCATATCTTTCTGATATACAATGTCCGAAAGTTGTCTCTCTTTCAGCATTATAAGCTATGGATGTGCCACTTACACCATAATTAGTAGGTATCATACCTGTCTTTGTTGCAATCATTTGCCACCATGTTGGTGTTGTATAATCTGTTCCTACTATTGAATCGCCAAGAAAACCTATTTTTTTATTCTTTAATGGTGATGTTTCTAATTTAGTTACTCTTTGATCTATATTATTATTTATTATTAATATACTTCTTACAAATTCATCAATATTAGCTATTTCACTAGTATTTTCATCAACTCGTAAAATACAAACTTTAAAATAAGTATTAGCTGGAATAGTATAGCTTCCTTGAATACCTCCAGTTCTTACAGGATTTTCTTTATTATTATCAAAGGTAAATAATGCAAATTGAAATCCAGCTTGTACTTCAACATTTAAATTATGAATGTATTTCATAAAACTTGTACTTGCAACACGATATTGAACATCTGTATTAATTGTTACACCATCAGTATTAAGATTCCCTCTCGTAAAATTTCCGTTTAAATAAGGTATTTCACCAACAACTTCAATAATATCATCAATATCGTTTTCTATTTGTTCAAATCGTTCTTCAATTTTAGTTTTTATCTTAACATATTCTCGCCATACTGTTAAATCAGCAACTTCACCAGTATCTTCATTTACTCTTAATAAGCATATTTTAAACCAAGTATTTTCTGGAACAATATAACTATTTGTGATTGCCCCTGTTCTTACAGGATTTTCTTTATTGCTGTCATATTGAAGAATAGCCATATATATTCCAGATGCAATATAAAGTTCAGTATCCTTATCAAATTTCATAAAATCTGGTGTATATACACGATATTCAATACTACTATTAACAGTACCATCTGAATTTAAATTACCTCTTTCATAATCCGATGGTAAAACTTCTAATCCATTTTTTAAATCATTAACATCATTTTGTAAATTTATAATACTATCACTATCTTCTGATGCTTGATATACACCTAAATCTATGGCACTATCACCATTTTTAGTCCAACTATAAATATGTCCATCATCTGAAACAATATACACCCCCGTGTCTGGATTTGCACTTACTAATGCAGACGTAGTAGCATATACGCCTTTTGGTGAACCACTTGCTAAACTGTTTATTTGATTTTGTAAATCAATATCAGCATTATTTCTTGTATTAGATTCAGCATTAATGTTATTTTGTAAACTAGTATCAGCATTTTGTCTATTTGTAATTTCATTTGATATATTTGTAGCGTTAGTTGATACGCCATTTTCTAAAGTTTCAATTTTGGTGTCTTGTGCATTAATTTTTTCATTTTGTTCGTTAATTAGAGGATCACAATAGTTACCAATTAAAGTAGTTAATGTACCATCTTCTACCATAGAATCAAGTTTATTATTAATTTCTTCAGTTACATCTAAATTATTAAAGTAATTATCCACATAATTTTGTAATTGTGTCATTAAAGCTTGTACTTCAACGATAGCATCAGCATTATTATTTAAAGCTGGAATAACAGTATCTTTTAAATAAGAAAGTAATCCACATAATGTTTCATAATAACTCATACTTTCATCAAAAGCTAAGGGAATAGCTTTATAAATATAATTAGTAAATAAACCTGTTGGCGTTACTTTTTCAATATTTATCATTTTATCATCTCCTTAATATATACCCATAAATAACTCATTTAAGTCATTTATAATCATTAAATCTATATTCATTAAATTATTCTTTATATCTTTTAGTAAATCTATATTAAATTTATTACCATTATTACCAACAATAGTTTTTAAATAACTATTTGTAGCATTTCCACCACTTGTAGTAGCATCATCGATATTATTTCTATTTAGATTAACATTTGTAGCATATACATTACTAGCATCAATATCTTGTGATGAAATATTGCCTTGTGGTGTATCTTGAAATAAATTTTTACCACTATTAATTGAATGTGATTCACTTGAAGTTTGCGTGGTATTTTGTCCTTGTAATCCTTCGCTTAAATTAACATTATTTAAAAGTAAATTTTCCTCAATTAATTTCTTTTGCACTTTATAAAGTTCATTATAATAAGGCATAATTTCATTTAATTTTTGATTTAAGTAAAAGCGAAATAAAGCTGCTGTTTCAAAGCCAATTTCATTTTCATAATAATGGTATAAAATATTTTGATTTAAAGTTTCACGATAATTTTCATCAAAAATTGGATATGAATCCATCTTAAAATCAAAATTATTATCTATTAGTGATTTAATCGTTATTGTATATTTCGCCATTATCATCACCTTCTTTAATTATATCATTTTCTGTTGTTTTTAGCAAATCAATTGCTTCCTTATTTAATACTATTTTGATATCAAGTCCATACTTCTTATTTATTTCATCGCATGCTTTTTTACGAGTTTTATAAAAACAGTTAAGATAGTAGTTAATTAATTGATCGTTAGATTGTACTTCATCAGTAATTAATCTTTCACGTTTATCTGTATTTGCGTTATTAATACCAAGCACAGTCAAGGCTTCATTAAAAATTTGATGTTTATGTATATCCAATTTATCAATAATAAATGGTGCGTCAGTTTTCAAAACATTTAATTTATTAGAGATATCAAATTGTTTATCACCAAAAATAAATGGTGTATTTCCGGAATATTGCATATATACATTTTTTAAAGTAAGTATTGTTTTTGTATCACCTTCAATTAAAACAGGTGTTTTTTGTGCAATTAAGTTTGTATCAATTGTGCGTTCTGTTTCATAAAGTCTGTTTGCGAATAATTCAACAATAGCCATTGTAGGCTTCATTAGTTCGTTATTCATAATATAAACAACATCATCAAAATCATAATCTTTATTATATCCAATTGACCAAGCCATAACTCTTGTTGGTAACATATAAATATTTAATTTATCACTAGGATTTACTCGTAAGGCAAGATAGCCAAGTTCACTATCCTTAACAAAACAAGCACGTCCATTTTCATATAGTGATTGTTCTAAAAATCTTGATGCACCAGTACCAGCATATTTATCAAGGTTTTCCCAAGTAAAAAGGGAAGTTGCCAACATTCTAAACCTATCTAAATAATCAATCATTGTACGATTATTTATTAGCATAGCAAGGTCTGTTTCGTTTAATTTTTTCA
>JAZQTI010000046.1:0-4949 GCA_045630665.1 Candidatus Scatovivens sp. | reverse complement strand
TCTTGCCTTCATTAAAACTATTCCAAACTCCGTAAGTTTCATTATTATATATAAACGCAAAGCTGAACTTAGCAGAGCCACTTTTCCTTTCGATAAAGTTTCTATTCTTATCTAAAATTTGGTTTTGCATAGCATACTTCTCATAGTCCGTACCTTTTGCCAACTTGCCTATAAGAGTATTTTGTCTATCTTTTCTAAACTCCTCATTATTCATATATTGTACCAATATCAAGTTGTCTTTAAATAACTTAATATCGTTATTATATGGCAAGCTCAAATCAAAAAAAGTAAATAACGGGCTATATTCCAAACCTTGCACCGCATTTCCTAAAATTAAAATTCTAATATTGCTCCTGTTTCTAATTATACTATCTATAATACCTAGTAAAATCATACCTTCATTTTTTAAATAATGCTTGTGTCTTCTGTCTTCAATAGGGTACTCATCTAGTATAATGGTAGTAATATTTTGATATACTGAAGATTTTAAATCTTGCGCCTCAGTCATTCTTTTTGCATAACCGAATATCTCGCCATTATAGTAAAATTTTCTATTTTCAGCTTTTAACTCTACGTCTTTATATTTATCTTTAATATCGTCAAAAAAATCTTTTTGACCTCCAGTTTTTTCAAATATTTCTTTAATTTCATTATCGTATCTACGCAAATAAAGAAATTGGGAACGATTTTTTTTAAATTGCTTAATAACGAAGTCTTTGGCTCCGTAACTTTTACCGCAACCACGTTCGCCGAATAATAAGTTTACTGGACAATTATAAGACAAAATCTTGTGATAGTCATAAAAGTGCATAATCGTTCCTCCTTTCTTTTTATAGCAAAATATAAAAATTCCACTGCAAGAAACCACTCCATATTTCAGTGGCAAGCTCTTCGCTTGTGGTCGTCCACTGAAAGTACAGTGAATTAAATTTTTATTTTCGCCACCTATATTATATCATTAAATTTTACATAAAGTCAACAATATAAATTAAAAACAAAAATTAAAAAAAATTTTAAAAAAATTTTTAAAAAAGTATTGACAAAAAAAATAATAAATGTTAATATAATTATAGTTAATAAATAAAACATATTAACTAGCCTTGATGGTTAACGACTAGCAGGATGTTGAATTTAAAAAATATTAAAAGAAAGAAGGAATTTATTATGGAAGAAAAAGAAAATGAAATGATGGTTGTAAATGACAACGAAAATTATGTAGTGTTAGGTTTTGGAGATTTAGGAAGAAATTCTAAAACAAAAACAGAGGTTATAACAAATATCGACGACGACAAAAAAATATTTAACTTAGAAAACAAAGTTGACTTATTACTTAATGACTGCGAGAATGAAAAAATAAGAGTAAAAGAGGTATTAATTAAGAAATATGAAAAACCTTTAGACGAGCCTATCATCAACGAAGAAACTGGGGAAATAATAAAGGACAGAGAATTTTCAATGAGTTGTGTATTGGTTGATGTAGCAGATAAAAGCTATGCTACTGGCTCAAAAAGTTTTACAATTCAAATTATGAAATATTTACAATTAAGAGCAAGTAGAGGAATGGGAAATGAACCTTTTGACATTAGAATTATAAGAAAAAAAGTTTCAAATAGTAATAATAAAGTTTTAAGTTTTGAGTTGATTTAATTATCAGCTCAAAACAAAAAGGGAGGATTGAGTAAAATGTTGAAAACGATAGAGCAAAGTTATAAAGATTTTAGAAGGGAAAATTTTAATCAATGTCTTGAAGGATTTGTTATTGTAATAGGTCTTGAAAGTTTAATGGAGTTAGTGTGTGAAGTTGAAATTGGTAAAAATTTTGAAGGAGAGTGTTTATACATTAATTTATATGGAGAAAAAAGACCTTTAATTATAGAAGAAAAACTTCCTTTAGGACATGTTAAATTTATTGAAAAAAATAAATTTATTGTTGGGGAATATAAAAAATTAGATAAAAGATTAAAAGCAATGTTTTAAGAAAGGAGTTGAATTACAATGACAACAACTAGAGGAATTGAGTTAGATTTAGAAAAAAGCAATTTTATATTTACATGTAACGGCTTAAAATTATATTTTTCAAGTGAATTATACTTGAATAAATTTGCAAGTCTTATAAATGAGTATGTAGATATGGAAACAAAGAAAAATAAACTAAGATATAAAGCTAATATTAATATGACACCTATATTAATATTATCATTATACAAAAAAATAGAAAAAAGAGGTTTTAAAGTTTTTGACACAAATAGAAACAAGGATGTTGAAGAAAATGAAAGTTTTATAGTATATTATAAAGAATAAAGGCAGGTGCTATAAATGGACACTTCTAATATTAGATGGAGAAAAGGCGACTATATTACTTTAGGTCGTGCAGTCGCCGACTTTAATAAAAAAATTGACAGACTTGAACAGATGGAGGGTTTAGGGTATCTTCCAGAAAAAGTAAGTTACAAAGAAATTAAAAAAAGGATAGTATCAAGAAAAGAATTTAATAGAGTGTTAAATTCATTAAAAGCATTTAAAGAAGAAGGTGCAGAAGACTTAGTTGTTACTCAAGCTGGTACTTTCAGAACAAAATGGGAGAATAAACAATTAAAGGCGCAAGCAAAAATTGCTTTAAAAATGTTGAATATTGAAAAAGAAATACTAGAAACTCCATTGCCGGGTGCGACTTATAGTTTCGCTCAAATGGGTTCTTCCAGAGCTAGAGAAATTCAAAGAGATGTAGAAAAAATAGAAAAATTAGGGACTGAAACAAACGAAGATGATTTAAAAAAAATTGAAAGAAAAATTAAAAGTCTTGGCTCTTTTGATTATGCAAGAAAAAAAGCTGAAATTTATCGAAAAAATTATTTAAAAATGTTGGACGATACATATAAAGATTTTGAAAATTATGATAAATTTAAAGAAAAATTAGAAAGTATTGAAGACCCTCAACAATTTTTTAATTACTTAAAACAAAATGAAAAATTAGTAGATATTAAATTTATGTACGAGTTGGCTAGGCTTGGAGTTGTTGGAGCTTCTAAACAAGAAACTTTTAATGAGTTGTTAAAAAATATAGGAATAGAAATTGATGAAAGAAAAAAAATAAAAAATGTGAAAAAAACAAATACAAATTATAGCAGAAGAAAATAATATGATAAGGAGAAAAAAATAAATGAAACGATTTACTAGCGATTTTGAAACGACAACATGGGAACACGCAAAAACTAGAGTGTGGGCGTGGGCTATATGTAATATCGAAACTGAAAATATAGATATAGGCGACAATATAGACAATTTTATGGAATATTGTCGAAAAGAAAAAAATGCAGTATTTTATTTTCACAACTTGAAATTTGATGGAGAATTTATCATTTATTGGCTATTAATAAATAAATTTGAACATGTGAAAAACAAAAAATATATAAAAGATTTAACTTTTACGACTTTGATAAATGAAGTAGGACAATTTTTTCAAATAGTTGTATATTTCAAAGTTACAAGGACATATTCAGTAAAAGCAACTTTTTTAGATAGCTATAAAATTTTACCTTTTACAGTCGAGGAGATACCTAAGTATTTTGGTTTGAAAATAAAAAAATTAGATTTAGACTATAATAAAATACGAGACAAGGATTATCAGTTGACAATAGACGACAAGGACTATATTTCTAATGATGTTTTAATTGTAGCGAAAGCTTTAAAAATAGTATTTTCAAATGGAAAAATAAGAATGACACAAAGCTCGATGGCAATAGCTGACTATCAAGATATGATTAGCTGGCAAACATTCAACCATTTTTTTCCTAAGTTAGTTTATGAAATTGACAAAGATATTAGACGAGCATATCAAGGAGGTTTTTGTTATCTTAACCCTTTATATGAAGGAAAAGAAGTTGGAAACGGAACTACAATAGATGTTAACTCACTTTTTGCATATTGTCAAAGGAATTATAAGCTCCCTTATGGCGACCCGATATTTTTTGATGGAAAGTATGAAAAAGATGTTGTTTACGACCTTCATATACAAATGATAACTTGTAGTTTTGAATTAAAACCTAATAAAATTCCTATGGCAAGATTAAAAGAAAATATGTGGTTTTTGCCGACTGAATATATTGAAACGACTGAAGATAATATAGTATGCTTGATTTTAACAGATGTTGAAATGAAACTATTTTTTGAACATTATAATGTTTATGACTTACGTTATGAATGTGGCTGGAAGTTTAAGGGAATAAATGGATTATTTAATGAATATATAGATTATTGGTTTGAAAAGAAAAAACAAGCTACAATAGAAGGGAATGCAGGACTTAGAACAATAGCAAAATTAAGACTTTGCTCATTATATGGAAAGTTTGCCATGTCTATGGAGAACAAGTCCAGAACTCCATTCTTAAATAAAAAGGGAGTTGTTGATTATGAAATTGGAGAAACTGAAATAATAGACGGCATATACATTCCCGTAGCACTATTTGTAACAGCTTACTCCAGAGACTTTATAATTAGAGCATGTCAAACGGTACGAGATTATTCCTTAGAAAAATATGGAAAAGACTTATTTTACTATACGGACACAGACAGCATCCATTGTGGACTTACCTTAGAAGAATTAAAAGAAATACTACCTATTGACGATTTTGAACTTGGTTTTTTTAAGTGTGAAGGAATTTTCCAGAAAGCTAGATTTATAAAACAAAAATGCTATATTGAAAAAATGGTTGACGATAAAATAAAAGTTGTATGCGCTGGGTTACCTAAAGACACATTTTCAACGATAGAATGGAACGATTTTAAGGTTGGTTTTTCAACAGATAAAAAGCTAACATATAGACATGTGCGCGGTGGAGTTAAATTAGTAAAAACAAATTTCACTATTAAAGAGAGTGAAAATAGATTTTATTTATATAATTTTTAATAGGAGGTACGAAAGATGAAGATATTTGAAAAAATAAAAAATA
>JAZQTI010000045.1:0-1675 GCA_045630665.1 Candidatus Scatovivens sp. | reverse complement strand
AAAAATTTTATACCCTCAAAATTGCTCTATAAATAAGCTGTTTATACAGCTGGTTTATATTCTAATATTTGCTTAAAAAACTTTCTTTGCTCTGTTGAGCCAAATTCCATTATTGGTATTGTTACTGGTTTAAAATCTATACTTTCTTTTATCTTTTGATTGGCCTGATTTCTTATTTTTTCTATTTCTTTAAATTCTACTATTTTTCTTTTATTATGTACTATTTCACTTATTTCTCTATTGTCTGCTTTTACTAATCTTAATCTACTTACTTTATCTACATTTGTTGTCTTCCATCCTAGTGGTCTACTGCTTAATCTTGCTGAATACAAATGGCTTATATGTCCTTCTGCACTACATCCATGTAATTCTTTTTGATATTTATATAAATTGCTTATTCCTTCTTTGTTATTTAAAATATATCTTAATAATTTATATTTCCTTTTTCTAACATTTTTTTCCATTTCTTCTGCTAGTATTTCATACACTATTTCTTTCGTTTTTGTAAAATCTAGTTCATAAAGGCTCTTATAGATTCTTCTTTTATATTCAGCTAATTCTTTTTTGTTATCTTTGTTTTCTTTTCCTACTATTCCATTTATTGCTTTCATTAAGTGGAATTTATCTAACACGTTTATGCTGTTAGGTATCCACTCCAATCCTGTTTTTATCCAATTTGCTCCATCACCTAATATAAATATATTCTTTGTTTGTTCCAAAACATATGTATTATCTATATATGTTAAAACTTCTTCCCATAAATCATCTATTTTACCTTTATATACTCCTCCAAAATGCTTCTTATTGCATAGTTTCGTCCTTTTTCCGTCTTTTATTATGCTATCATATACAACTATGAGTCTTGGCTCTTCAATTCCACCTTTTTGTAAATGTACATGATCCTCATCTGCTATTATATAAATGTTATCGACTACTTTTTTATTTAAAACTTTAAGTTCACTAACATTAATTTTTAAGTCACTTATTTTATTCATTACTGTTTGTTTTGATATTTCTGTTTTATATGCTACACTTTTTCCTGCTTTTTCGTAGTTTGTTTCTATCGCTTCTTCAATTAATCTTGTTTCAACATTTTCTAGTAATCTCTCTTTTGGGGCTATTTTAAAATATTCATCTAATAGATAAACTCTTTCACCTGTTTGTTTATCTAAATAATATCTTCTTTTAAAATCAATTTCTCCAAAAATAGATACAATTTTCCTATCATCTTTTTCTAACGATTCAAATTGATTTTTTCTTTCTTTGATTTTAAATATTATTTCTTCTGCGTATTCTAAAGAAAACCTCGTTAAGTCATACCCTAACTGCATTAAATTATCTTCTAAATTGCTTGTGAATTCGCTTAGTCCTCCAACTTCAATTGATTTTTTTAAAAAATCTGTCATTAAACTAATGACTTTTTCGTTAAAATCGTATAAAATATCTTCCATAAGATACTCACCCTTTCGTTAAAATTTTGGTTTTACAAAAATTATTTTAACACAATTTTGAGTGAGTATCTTATTTTTTTATTTTCCCCGAAATTATTTTACACTATAATCTTGTTAGTTCATAACTTTTGTGACTAGTAAGTGAAAATGTCCCAAAAAATTATTATAACCTATCCACATTTTCAAATATTTTATTAATTTCGTTTTTATGTTTTTTTAGTTTG
>JAZQTI010000044.1:0-3448 GCA_045630665.1 Candidatus Scatovivens sp. | reverse complement strand
TTTGAAAAGTTTTTGAAAAATATTGACAACTGACAAATTACCATATATAATAAAATTACTAAAATATATGGAGAAATATTATGAACAGTTTTAAAGAAAGATATGCTGAAATTCTAAAAAAGAAAAAAGAGTATGAAAAATTAGGAATTGACATTCCTGTTGAAGAATGTCAAATAATTTTAACTGAAGAACAAAGAGCTCTTGCTGAAATATATTTAATGGAATTTGGGAGTAGAACATATGAAAAAATGATTGCAGAAAACTTAGGAATACCTCAGATTAGTGATACTTTAGATAGTGGTCTAGATCATGATACTAATACTGTAGTATTAAAAAATATGGATGGAATGGTATCTGAAGTATTAAGAAAAGCTCCTAAAAAAACAGATGGAATAACAGATAAAGATGCTGTTGTTGATAACGATACATATATAGAATATATGATAAATTCAGATGGGGTAGCATTAGATCATTATTTAACTGTTTTTCCACATGAATTAAGACATTTATTTGGAGATGCAGGAACTAACGATTTTACTGGGTTTGGAATGCTAGCAGAAGGAAAAACAGAACTTGATACACAAGAGATTTGCGAAAAATATGATATTCCATATTATATGAAAAGAAATTATGCTGAAGAAGTTGATTATGTAAGAAAATTACAAGAAATAGTAGGAAAAGATGTTGTTGATGAAACTGTTTCTTTTAAATCAAGAGAATTTTCAAGAATAATAGATTCATTAGATGATGAAAAAAAACAAGCGGCATTTGACTATTTACAATCTAGAGAAGGGAATTCTATTAAAAAGGAAGTTTCCTTGAGAATGGGAAATTTTAGTAAAAGTAAAGATGTATTAAAAGCAGTTTCTGATTATTTGGAAGAACATCCAGATGTGATGTGGGATTCCAATATGTTAGAAAGTGATCCTAAAATACAAGAACAAATAAAAGGTAATACAGATTTATTTAATGCAATAAAAAAAGTGGTTGAGCAAAAAAGAAGTAAGATGCAAGCTGCAAAGGAAAATTTAGGTGATGACTTTGAAAGAGTTGTTGCTGAATATGAAAAAACTGAAGACAAGAGGCTTGAATTTTTAAATGAAAATATTGTACAAAGATTAAATCCAGAACAACTTCAGGAATTTACAGATAGAATAAAAAAATTTAATGATAAATATTGTAAAAAAGAAAAAAGAGAAAAACTAGATACAGTATTAACAAAAGCTGGAATGATGAAAATGGCAAAAGATCCAGAGGTTGTTTTAGAAAATGAAAATGCAGAAGAAGCAATGATGTATAAAGCGAAAGAAGATATTACGCAGGAAGAAGATAGGAGTCAAGATGACAAATGAGAAAAAGACCATATATGCTAGAGCATATGTGGAATTGTATGAATTGATAAATAATTTAACTGAACAAGAAAGATCTAAGATTCCAAAAGAATTTATTGATTTTGTAAAAACTAAAATGGATAAAAATTATGTTTTTAAAATTAATAATTCTTATGGATTATTAGAGCAGAATTATTTAACTGAAACTAAAGCATTAATAGTTAAGCTGTATGAAAGATATTTGGCTCCAGAAGAAGACAAAGAATTATGGAGAAAATATGATATGTACTGCAAAAAAAGAATTGAAGAGAAGAAAAGAGAATTATATGGTGCAGATATTTTTTCAAAAAATGAAACTGTAAAAACAGAAGTTGTTCAAACTAAAAATACAGAAAATATAGAAGATAAAGAACTAGAAGTGTATAGAGAAAAGAATATAATACAAATTATAAAAGAAAAGATACTAAATTTAATAAATAAATTTAGAAAAGATAATTAATATAATGATGAATATATGAAGAGAAAAAAGAGACCGAAAGGTCTCTTTTTATTATATAGAGATAGTTTTATAAATATGTAAAAGAGGGGAAAATTGAAAAAATTTACATAATGTGGTATAATGATTTTATACCAAATTTTGAAAGGGGTCACTTAACATGTTACCTTACCGTATTAACAACGACAGCAATATCACTCCCGATACTCATCTTGCAGAATGGCGGAGAGGCATCCAGCTTGAATTTTCCAATCAGGAATTCAGTCTGATGTTTTATCAGTCCTTCTGGTTCCTGCCTGACGCTTTGGCTCGTTGCAGCTACTGCAAGTCTGGCAGACACTTTGTTCTCTTTGAGAGAGGGGCCCAGAAGATTTGCGAAGTGATTTGTGTTGCAGAGTACTGCAGCAAGGACCAGCTGGTATACCAGTCCACTATGGGCGCTGAGTCTGTTACCATTTCCGGTGACGCCCTCAGAAACTACCTGATTCTTTTCGTCAATGACTTCTCCGAGCGGGAATATCAGATGATGAATGAGCAGGGCTTCAGTTTCCTGAAGGATGCAGTGGAAGACTGCGATATCTGCAAGCCTGGTGAGTACTTTATTCTCTTCGAGAGAAACTCCCAGAGCATCCGTGAGAAGGTTTACGTTGTGGAATCCTGCAGCAATGGCCGTCTGGTATGCAAGCCTTTTGAAGGCACCGAGATTGTTACCTTCACCGGTGACGAGCTCAACAACTACCTGATCGTTTTCGTTGTAGACGAAGGTGCATCAGAGTAATCCCAAGCAAAGAGTAGAACGCCAATATACCAATTGAAAATGGCGTTCTCTCTTTTTTGTTTATAAACATGGAAAAGGCAGTCTCTCGAAAGAGACTGCCTTCTGGAATTTTTGAAGAATAATTATTTGCAGTTATTGCGTCTGGATTTTTCAAGAGCATCTTCAGGGGAAATAACTTTAAGATCCTTCTTGATAACTCTGAGTTCCAGGCCAGTACCATTCATGGCATAGATGCGGTCCATATTGACATTTTCGTTTGCAACGGCAGTAGTATGGAATGCGATGGAACCAAAAGCAACAGGGTAGCAATCCACCCAGGTGATAGTGGTTTTGCAATGCCAAACCCAGTCGCTGCCAGCGATAACGTCATAGGTAATGGAACCTTCATAATTCACATCATCCAGGTTGAAATAGTAGTCAAAATCTTCCATGGCTGCCAGAAAGCCGATTGCATCAAAGACGAAAGAGGATTTGCTTTTGCCTTCTTCCACAGAAAACAGTCGGTTGAAAAAGTTGTCACGTCTGTGTAATCTGATTTCCTGAACCAAATCACCAACGGTGACAATCTGACCTCCTACGGAATATAATTCGATCTGCTTGTTTTTCATTTCTTCAAATTTCATTTTTTTGCCCTCCTAATAATGATTCAGAGGGACATAGTCCCTCTGAAATTGATAAATTTATAATTTCGAGTGGAACTATGTGATAAAATTATTCCAATTATATTATAGCATATTTTACATAATATTTCAAATTCCTAAAGGAAATGCTATATTTTGAGGTGAATTTTGTAGATATAAAAAATAAGGAAAAAATAATGGAAGAAATATATAAAGAGTACTC
>JAZQTI010000043.1:0-4858 GCA_045630665.1 Candidatus Scatovivens sp. | reverse complement strand
TAATGTTGGAAATTCAATTTGTGAAGAAGATAAATTAGATTTAGCTAGAGAATTAATGGAAAAAGCTAAAGCTAAAGGTGTTAAATTAATGTTACCAGTTGATACAAAAGTTGGTAAAGAATTTGATGCAAATACAGAAAGCAAAACAGTTAAATATACAGAAATTCCAGATGGATGGGAAGGATTTGATATTGGTCAAGAAACAATTGAACTATATGCAAATGAATTAAAAAATGCTAAAACAGTTATTTGGAATGGACCTGTTGGATTATTTGAATTTGATCAATTTGCTATTGGAACAAACAGCATAGCTAAAACATTAGCTGATATAGACGCAGTTAAAATTATTGGTGGTGGAGATTCAGCAGCTGCTGTTGAAAAAGCAGGTCTTGCAGAAAAATTCACACATATTTCTACAGGTGGTGGAGCATCACTAGAATTCTTAGAAGGTAAAAAATTACCAGGAATTGAAGCTCTACAAGAAAAAGAAGTATGTAAAGAAGAAGATTTAGAAAGATAAAACCAATAAATTTCAAAAAGAGGAAAAAGAATTCCTCTTTTTGAATGAAAATATTTATAAGATTTAAAATCTAGAAGGAGATTTTTATGAGAAGAAAAGTTATTGCAGGAAACTGGAAAATGAATATGCTTCCAAATGAAGCAATAGATTATATTCAAGCTTTTGAACCATTAGTAAAAGATGCTGAAGCAGAAGTTATTTTATGTGTTCCATATACAGATTTATTTTATTGCTTAATGAATGCACAAGGAACAAATATTAAAATAGGTGCTCAAAATATGCATTTTGCAGAAACAGGAGCATATACAGGAGAAGTTTCAGGAAAAATGTTAAAAGCCATTGGAGTTGAATATGTAATAATAGGACACTCTGAAAGAAGACAATATTATAATGAAACAGATGAAACAGTAAACAAAAAATTAAAAGCTGCTTTTGAAAATGAATTAAAACCAATCGTTTGTGTTGGAGAAAGTTTAGATGAAAGAGAAGCAGGAAAAACAGAGGAAATTATTACTTCTCAAACAAGACTTGCTTTAGAAGGTTTAACAGATGAGCAAGTTAAAGCTACAATTATAGCTTATGAACCAATTTGGGCTATAGGAACAGGAAAAACAGCTACATCTGAAGATGCTAATAACTCAATTAAAGCAATAAGAGAAGAAGTTAAAAGAATTTATGGTGAAGCTGTTAGTGAAGAAGTTATTATTCAATATGGTGGAAGTGTGAAATCTTCAAATGCAAAAGAATTATTCTCAACATCTGATATTGATGGTGGATTAGTTGGTGGAGCAAGCTTAAAACCAGAAGAATTCAGCAAAATAGTAAACTATAATAAATAATAATTACTATTAATAAAATTTATTGGTATTTAAAAATAATTAATTTAAATTATATAAAGCGTTTTAAAGAAGAAAAGAGGACGGAATAATTTATGGGAAAACTTACAATGTTAATGATACTAGATGGTTTTGGTATCAATGAAAAAGAAGAAGGAAATGGTGTAAAACTTGCCAATATACCACATTTAAATGAAATATTAACAAAAAATCCTAATACAATAATTCATACAAGTGGATTAGAAGTTGGATTACCAGAAGGACAAATGGGAAATTCAGAAGTAGGACATACAAATATTGGTGCAGGAAGAATTGTATATCAAGATTTAGCTAAAATAACAAAAGCTATAGAAGATGGTGATTTCTTTAGTAAATCTGAATTTGTAAAAGCAATTGAAAATTGTAAAGCAAATAATTCAAAATTACATTTAATGGGATTATTATCTGATGGTGGTGTACATAGCCATAATCGTCATTTATATGGCCTTTTAGAATTAGCTAAAAGAAAAGATTTTGAAAATGTATATGTACATTGCTTTATGGATGGAAGAGATACTCCACCAGCATCAGGAGAAGGATATATTGCAGATCTAGAAGAAAAAATGAAAGAAAAAGGTGTAGGTCAAATTGCAACTTTATCTGGAAGATTCTATAGTATGGATAGAGATAAAAGATGGGAAAGAGTTCAAGAAGCTTATAATGCTATGGTAAATGGTGTTGGAGAAAAAGCAATTTCAGCTGTTTCTGCAATAGAAGAATCATATCAAAAAGAAGTATTTGATGAATTTGTTAAACCAACAGTTATAACAAATAAAAATGGAGAACCTTTAGCAAAAATAGAAGAAGGTGATTCTGTTATATTCTTTAACTTTAGACCAGATAGAGCTAGAGAAATTACTAGAGCAATTGTAGATAAAGAATTTGATGGATTTGAAACAAAAAGATTAAACACATATTTTGTTTGTATGACACCTTATGATGAAACAATGCCAAATGTTGAAGTTGCTTATAGAAAAGAAGAAATAAGAAATACATTTGGAGAATATATTTCAAGAAGAGGGTTAAAACAATTAAGAATTGCAGAAACAGAAAAATATGCACACGTAACATTTTTCTTTAATGGTGGTGAAGAAAAACAATATGAAGGTGAAGATAGAATATTAGTTCCATCACCAAAAGTAGAAACATATGATTTAAAACCAGAAATGAGTGCTTGTGAAGTTTGTGATAAAGCTGTTGAAGCAATTAAATCAGGAAAATATGATTCAATTATTTTAAATTTTGCAAATCCAGATATGGTTGGACATACTGGAAATACAGATGCTGTTGTTAAAGCTTTAGAAACAATTGATGAATGTGTTAATAGAGTGGTTAAAGCTGTAAATGAAGTAAATGGAACATTACTTATAACTGCAGATCATGGAAACTGTGAACAAATGATTGATTACAAAACAGGAGAACCTCAAACTGCTCATACAACAAATCCAGTACCATTAGCAATTGTTGGATTACCAAGTAATAAAAAAATCAGAGAAGGACGCTTGGCTGATTTAGCTCCAACAATGTTAGATATTATGGGATTAGAAAAACCTGATGAAATGACAGGAGAAAGTTTAATAGAAAATTAACTTTAGGAGAAATGTATGATAAGCTTACCAGAAGAAAAAATTTTGTATTCAGAAATACAAAAAAAGTTGTTTTATATAATTCCAGAAAAGTGGGAGAGCATATATTTATATGCTTCTGTAATTGACGTGCCTGGACAAAAACCAGTAGGAGAAATGTATTTTTATTATTTACCAAAAGGAATAATAAAAAAGAAATATGTTAATGGATATGAAATTCCAGCAATATTTAATATTGATGAAGAACAATATTCAAAATTAATTACTGATGTATATAACCTAGTTAAACTACTAAGAGAGCGTTCAGTTGCAAGGGGAAAAAGAAAACTTTGGAGTAATATAAGTATTACTATACAAAATTTTCAATTTAAAGTAGAATTTGATTATGAAGATTTAACAGAATCTCCATTTGATTCTTATGAACGTCATGTAATATGGAGACACAATTATCTAAAAGAAGATACTGAAAAAATGTCTAGAAAAGATAAGAAAATTCTTGAAAGATATGAAAATTATAAATTATCAGAAGATTCAAAGATAAAAGATGTTTATTCTGAACCAATATATAAACAACCTGTTAAGAATATTATAGATTTCGAAAAAACTTTAACTGTTGATGAAGCTGTCGCTCAATCCAAAAATGAAACTGACGACAAGGAAAAGAAAAAGAAAGGTTTGTTTAGAAAAAATAAAATTGATGATATTATAGATGAAGATGAAGTAACTTATAATAATCAGATATTAAATTGGAAAAAATAAATTATTAAATAGCTAACCAAAAAGGTTAGCTATTTTTTTGTTCTAAAAAATAATTTGTTGAATATATATTTAATATAAGTGAGGAATAGTATGAACGAAATTTTAAAATATTTTCCTAATAATATAAAGATTATTATGGAAAACGAAATTAATGATGATTTTGAAAAATTAGAAGAAATAAGAATTAGAGTTCAAAAACCTATAATTTTAAAATTTAGTAATTTAGAAAAGATTATAAGATATAAGATAACAAGAGAAGAAATATTAAATATATTGCAATTAGTGTGTGAAAATTCAATTTACAGTTACCAGAAACAAATTTCAGAAGGTTTTATTACAATTAGAGGTGGTCATAGAGTGGGAATTTCTGGAACTTGTGTTATGGAAAATGGAAATGTTATTAATATAAATTATATTAATAGTTTGAATTTTAGAATAGCAAGACAAGTTGTTGGATGTAGTGAAGAATTATTAGAATATATTTTAGATATAGAAAATAATACGATTTACAATACATTAATTGTTTCACCACCAGGATGTCGGAAAAACAACAATTTTAAAAGATTTAGTAAAACAAATATCAAGTGGTATTAAAAACAAAAAATTTAAAGGGATTAATGTTGCTGTTGTTGATGAAAGAAGTGAAATAGCTGCTTTATATAAAGGTGCAGCAGAAAATGACATAGGAATAAAAACAGATGTGATGGAAAATGTATCTAAAAGTATAGGAATAAAAATGTTAATAAGATCAATGACACCACAAGTAATAGTTGCAGATGAAATAGGAAATTGTGCGGATGTTGAGACTATAAATTATGCAATTTGTTCTGGATGTAAAGGATTATTTACAGCACATGGTAAAACGTTTGAAGATTTATATTTAAATGTAGTTATAAAGAATTTAATAAATTCGTGTATTTTTGAAAATATTATTGTTTTAAAAGAAGGAAAAAGATGCGAAATTTCAGATGTTTTTGTATTAGATAAAAAAATAAATCAATATAAAATTTTGGAACAAGAAAAAGAAGAAATAAAAGATGATTTACTAAAAGAATTTTTTGAGGACAACATATGATTTTTATAAAAAGTATTAATTTAATATTGGTATTATTAATTTG
>JAZQTI010000042.1:0-13372 GCA_045630665.1 Candidatus Scatovivens sp. | reverse complement strand
GTAAAAAATGATAACTGCAGAATTAGTTAAAAACTTGAGAGAAAAAACAGGTGCAGGAATGATGGACTGCAAAAAAGTTTTAACAGAAACAAATGGAGATATGGAAAAAGCAGCTGAGTTATTAAGAGAAAGAGGAATAGCTAAAGCAGCTAAAAAATCAGGAAGAATAGCAGCTGAAGGTTTAGTTGCTGCATATGTTACAGCTGATAAAAAAGTTGGAGCAATAGTAGAAGTAAATGCTGAAACAGACTTCGTTGCAAAAAACGATGAATTCGTTAACTTTGTAAATGATGTTGCTGAAATAGTTGCTACAAATAATCCAGCTGATTTAGAAGGATTATTAAGTACAAACTATAAAAATGCTGGTAAAACAGTTCAAGAAGTTTTAACAGAAAAAATAGCTACAATCGGAGAAAATATGTCAATCAGAAGATTCGAAAGATTTGAATCAGAAGGATTAGTAGAAAGCTATATTCACGGAGCAGGAAAAATCGCTGTTTTAGTTGATTTTGCTAAAGGTGAAACAGAATTAGCTAAAGATGTATGTATGCAAATCGCTGCTGCAAGACCAGAATTTTTCAATAGAGAATCAGTTCCACAAGAAAGAGTTGCTAAAGAAATGGAAATTTTAAAAGCTCAAGCTATGAATGAAGGAAAACCTGCAGAAATAGCTGAAAAAATGGTTCAAGGAAGAATTGGAAAATTCTATGCAGAAATTTGTTTATTAGATCAAGAATTTGTTAAAGATTCAAGTGTTAAAGTTGGAGAATTAATCAAAAACAAAGGATCTGAAATGACAAGATTTGCTAGATTTGAAAAAGGTGAAGGAATCGAGAAAAAAGAAGAAAACTTCGCTGAAGAAGTAATGAAACAATTACAATAATAAATTTAGAGATGCTAAATGCATCTCTTTTTTTATGTCTAAGATTTGAAAATTAAAAATCTATTAAAAAGAATATTGAAAACTCGTAATATTATAAATATAATGTTTATAATAAAATCAAAGATATAAGTGATTAAAATAAATATTTATAAGGGGAAAATATTATGGAGTTAAAGAAAAAAGTTGGTTATATTAGTATAATCTTTTTACTGATAATACTAATATATACAGTTCCGGCATTTGCAGGTTATCAAAGATGGAATTCTTTAGACTATGATGTTACATTAAATACGGATGGAAGTATGGATGTAATTGAAACCTGGGATGTTGATATAGAAGAAACAAATACTTTATTTAAACAATTTGAAGAATCTAAAACAGATGATTACAAATTTACATCTGTTAAAATTTCAGAAATAAAAAATGGAAGAGAAATATTTTTAGAACAAATATTTGAAGAACAGTATCATGTAGATCCTGGGTGCTATTATGCTTTAAGTATAGATGATTCTAAATTTGAAATTGCATGGCATGTTGGATTAGATGATTCAAGTGATACTAGAACTTATAAAATGTATTACACTGTAGAAAATGCTGTAAAAATATATAAAGATTGTACAGAACTTAATTGGCAGTTTTTAAGTGATGAAAATACAATGACTGGTGATAATATAACTGGAAGAATTAGGCTTCCAAAACCAGTAGATAATATCGAAAAATTTAGAATTTGGGGACATGGCGATTTAACTTCAAGTTTAAATAAAGTTTCTAATCAAATGTTAGAATTTAAAGCTCCAGAAATAGACTCTTATGAAATGCTTGAAATTAGAGTTGTTACTGAAGAAAATATATACAATACATGTGATAATATTTATAGAGAAAATAAATTGGCTGATATTTTAGAAGAAGAGCAAAGATGGGCTGATGAAGCAAACAGAGAAAGGGAAAAGGCTCAAAAATATTTAGACAGTTTTAAATTTGTAGTAATTGGTATTGTAATAGTAAATGTTTTAATATTTTTATTATTTTATAAAAAAGTAAAAAAATATAAAGAAGAAAGAACTGAACTTGAAGCAAGATATGCTTATCCTAAAATTGAAATGGAATATTTTAGAGATATACCTGATGAAAAAAGAGCGACTCCTGCTATAGCTTCTTATATGTATAATTTTAAAAATAATATTTCATCAATATCACAACACTATTCAAAAATATTTTCAGCTACAATGTTAGATTTATCTTTAAAAGGATTAATAGATTTTAAAGTAATGGGAGATAAAGATGTTAATATTACTAGAGGAAAAAAATCTTATTATGAAGGCATTGTAAATGATTTGCCAGAAGATGAAAAAATTGTGTTTGAACTATTAAAAGAAGCAATGCTAGGAAGAGAAAGTATTACACCAAAAGAATTTTCAAAATTTGCTTCAAAAGAATATGAGTTAGTTTATAGAAAATTACTTAGAATTGAAACAATTGTACAAGAGCAACTAATAGAAACTGGAAAGATTTCTAAAGAAAGACAAGAAATTTCTAAAAAATGGAGCTCAAAAGCAACTTTATATGGAATATTAGCCTTTGTATTTATTATGTTATTACAATTTATGCCAGGAATATATATAGGATTTATAGCAATGTGCATTACTTGTAGTAAAAATTCAAAAATAGTTTCAATAATGTCTGAAAGTGGATATGAAGAGTCTGCTCAATGGAAAGGTTTAAAAAAATATATGGAAGATTATTCTTTACTTAGTGAAAGATTGGTTCCAGATATTGTTTTGTGGGAAAAATATTTAGTATATGCAACTGCATTTGGAATATCTAAAAAAGTGTTAGAACAATTGAAATCAATTCACCCAGAATTATTTGAACAAGCAATGAATAATGATAGAGGATATGGATATTGGCATATGATGAGTTATAATTCATTAGGCCCGGATACATTTATGGATTTCAATAAAGGTTTAGAAAGTGTATATTCTAGAGCACAAAGTGCATATAGTGTAGCTCACTCATCAAGCAGTAGCGGCTCTGGTGGAGGCGGTGGATTCTCAGGCGGCGGAGGCGGCCGGAGGTGGCGGCGGAAGCTGTGGTGGTCGTTAAAAAATAAAAATGTAAGGAGATGTATATATGAACAGTAAAATGAAAAAAATAGCAATTATTATTATATTTCTAATTACAATTTTTAATGTGAATGTAGTTAATGCAGATGATATGATTGGAATAATGAAAGTTTATAAAATAGATATTAATTTAATAAATGTGGATACTACTGAATATGTTATTGAATTAATAGATGGAATATCAAATAGAGTTTATGAAACACAAAATGGAAATGAGCAAGGACATCATAATTTTGCGATTGCTACAGATATGGATGAAAGACATTTGGTAAATTATAGTGTAAAACTAAAATTTAAAAATGGTGATATAAAAGATTTTGGAAATATTAAATTAGAAGATTTAGTAAAAATAGATGAAGAATCAAATAAATCTACTTTTAGTTATAGATATGATTTAAGAGTAAAACTACTTCCAAATATAGTAATAAAAATTATAATAGCAGTAATTTTAATAGTATTTGCTGTTTTGGCGATTAGAGCAATAAAAAAACATAAAAAAAGAATTATATAGCTTGATTTTTTAAATGAAGTATAGTAAAATTTTAATAATGTAAAAAAACGGAGGATGTAGATAAATGTCAATGATGGATAGTGTTAATAAAATAAAAAGCAAAAGCGCTTTAGATTTTATTTCTATTTTTTCATTACCTATTTTATCTACTTTTTCTTTTTCAAATTTAAATAATATGGATAATAAACACTAATTTTCATTGGTGTTTATTTTTTTGTAATCAACATAAGATATTGATAATAATAAATGTAAGAAAGGGAGAAAAAATGGTAGGCTATTTAGTACTAGAAAATGGTGAGATTTTTGAAGGAGAAAGAATTGGATATAATTCAGATACTGTTTGTGAAGTTGTATTTAATACTTCAATGGTAGGATACATTGAAACACTTACAGATCCTTCATATTATGGACAAGGTATTGTTATGACATATCCACTAATTGGAAATTATGGAGTTATGCCAGAAGATTACGAATCAGAAGGGATTTTTGCAAAAGCTGTATTTGTACATGAAGTTGCAGAATTTGAAAGTAACTTTAGAGCAAAATTCAGTTTTGATAAATTTTTAAGAGATTACAAAGTTCCAGGACTTACAAATGTTAATACAAGAAAACTTGTAAGAATGTTAAGAGATCATGGAACAATGAAAGGATACTTAACTTCAAATATATCAAATATAGATGATATTATGAAAAAAATAAATGAATATCATATTATTAAAGCTGTAGATAAAGTAACTTCAAATCAAGTTAAAGTATATGGAAGAGGTAAAGAGAAAAAAATTGCTGTAATAGATTATGGTGTAAAACATAATTTGATAAATTCTTTATTAAAAAGAAATTGTGAAGTAACAGTATTTCCTGCAAATACATCTGCAGAAAAAATATTAGCGATGAAACCAGATGGAATAATGCTTTCAAATGGACCTGGTGATCCAGCTGATTATAAGGAACAAATAAAAGTAGTAAAAAAATTATATGAATCAAATATATCAATATTTGGAGTTGCATTTGGACATCAATTAATGGGACTTGCAAACGGATTTGAAATAGGAAAATTAAAATATGGTCATAGAGGACCAAATCATCCTGTAAAAGATATAAGAAAAGACATAGTACATATAACAAATCAAAATCATGGTTATTACATAATAGAAAAAAGTATAGATAAATCTATAGCTGAAGTATCTCATATAAATTTAAATGATGGAACAAATGAAGGGTTAAGATATAAAAATAAAAAAGTATTTACAATTCAATTTTATCCAGAAGATGCAGATTACATATACGATGAATTTATAGAAATGTTATAAAATAAGAATTTTGTTATAGAATAGGAGAATAAAATGCCAAAATATAAAGATATAAAAAAAGTTTTAGTTATAGGTTCTGGTCCAATTATAATTGGTCAAGCTGCAGAGTTTGATTATGCAGGAACACAAGCTTGTAGAGAATTGAAAAAAGAAGGATTAGAAGTTGTTTTAATTAACTCAAATCCAGCAACAATAATGACAGATAAAAATATGGCAGATAAAATATATATAGAACCATTAACAGTAGAAACAGTTAAAAAGATTATAAAAATAGAAAAGCCAGATAGTATTCTTCCAAATTTAGGAGGACAAACAGGTCTTAACTTAGCGATGGAACTTGAAGAATCAGGATTCTTAAAAGAAAAAAATGTTAAACTTTTAGGAACAGGTGTTGATGGAATAAGAAACGCAGAAGATAGACAATGTTTCAAAGATATGATGGAAGCAATAAATGAACCTTGTATAGCAAGTAAGGTTGTTCATACAGTAGAAGATGCTGTTGAATTTACAAGAGAAATAGGTTTACCTGTAATTATAAGACCAGCATATACATTAGGTGGTACTGGTGGTGGTATTGCTTATACAATGGAAGAACTTGAAGAAATTGCAGGTTCTGGAATAAGAATGTCTAGAGTAAATGAAATATTAGTTGAAAAATGTATAACAGGTTGGAAAGAAATTGAGTTCGAAGTAATGAGAGACAGAAAAGGGAATAGCATAACAATCTGTAGTATGGAAAATGTTGATCCAGTAGGTGTTCATACAGGAGATAGTATTGTTGTTGCTCCTGCACAAACATTATCAAACAAAGAATTTTCGATGTTAAAAAGTTCTGCTTTAAAAATTATAGAAGCATTAAAAATAGAAGGTGGATGTAATGTTCAATTTGCTCTTCACCCAACAAGCTTTGAATATGCTGTAATTGAAGTTAATCCAAGAGTTAGTCGTTCATCAGCATTGGCATCTAAAGCAACAGGATATCCTATTGCAAAAGTTGCTTCAAAAATAGCATTAGGATATACATTAGATGAAATAAGAAATGAAGTAACTGGAAAAACATATGCATGTTTTGAACCAACAATTGACTATGTTGTTGTAAAAGTTCCAAAATGGCCATTTAAAAAATTCTTAACAGCTAATCGTACATTAGGAACACAAATGAAAGCAACAGGTGAAGTTATGGCGATTGCTACAAACTTAGAAGCAGGATTAATGAAGGCAATTCGTTCATTAGAAGAAAATGTTGAATATCTAAAATTAGATTATCTATCAGAATTTGAAAAATCTGAGATTGAAGAAAGATTAAGAATTGTAGATAATGAAAGATTATTTGTTATAGCAGAAGCTATAAGAAAAGAAATTTCAGTAGAAAGAATTTGTGAAATAACAAAAATTGATAGATTCTTTGTTGGTGTTATTTATAAATTAGTAAAAATGGAAAAAGAACTTGAATTAAATCAAATGAATTCAAAAATGCTAGAAAAAGCAAAAAGATTAGGATTTACTGATAAAATAATTGCAAAACTTTCAAATAAAACTGAAGATGAAATAAGAAAAATGCGCGAAAAAAATAATATAAAAGCAAGCTTTAAAGTTGTTGATACATGTGCAGCTGAGTTTGAAGCGAAAACTCCATATTATTATTCAAGCTATGATGATGGATGTGAAGCTAAAAAATCTAATAAAAAGAAAGTTATGGTATTAGGTTCTGGTCCAATCAGAATTGGTCAAGGAATTGAGTTTGACTATTGTAGTGTTCATGGAGTTTGGGCATTAAAGAAACAAGGATATGAAACTATAATTGTAAATAATAACCCAGAAACTGTAAGTACAGATTTTGATATTGCTGATAAATTATATTTTGAACCATTAACAAGAGAAGATGTAGAAAATATTGTTAATGTTGAAAAACCAGATGGTGCAATAGTTCAATTTGGTGGACAAACAGCTATAAAATTAACAAAAGATTTAACTGAAATGGGTGTAGAAATAATGGGAACCCAAGAAGTTGATATGGATAGAGCAGAAGATAGAAAAGAATTTGATGAAGCTTTAAATAATTGTGGAATATTAAGACCAAAAGGAAGTACAATATTTACAGTTGAAGAGGCAAAAGAAGTAGCAAATAAACTTGGATATCCTGTTTTAGTAAGACCATCTTATGTATTAGGTGGACAAGGTATGGCAATTGCATATGATGATAAAGAGATTGAAAACTATGTAAATGAAATTAATACAATAGAACAAGAACATCCAATATTAGTAGATAAATACATTCTAGGTAGAGAAGTAGAAGTTGATGCGATTTGTGACGGACAAGATATATTAATTCCTGGTATTATGGAACACTTAGAAAGAGCAGGTGTTCACTCTGGTGATAGTATTTCAGTATACCCAACACAAAATGTATCTAAAGCTCATGAAGAAAAAATTATTGAATATACAGAAAAAATTGCAAAAGAATTAAATGTAATAGGAATTTTAAATATTCAATTTATAATAAGTGAAGGCCAAGTTTATATAATAGAAGTTAACCCTCGTTCTAGTAGAACAGTTCCTTATATTAGTAAAGTTACAAATCTTCCAATGATAGATATTGCAACAAATGTAATTTTAGGAAAAAAATTAAAAGATTTAGGATATGGAACAGGTCTATATAGAAAAAGCGATTACATATGTGTAAAAATGCCAGTATTCTCTTTTGAGAAAATTAAAAATGCAGATACATCATTAGGTCCTGAAATGAAATCAACTGGAGAAGTTTTAGGTGTTTCTAAAAAGTTTGAAAATGCAGTTTTAAAAGCTTTTATAGGAAGTGGAGCTAATGTTTCTAAAAAAGGTTCAATCTTAATAACTGTAAGAGATAAAGATAAAGAAGAAATGCTTCCAATGGCTAAGAAATTTAAAGCGAAAGGTTTTGAAATTTATGCAACATATGGAACTGCAAAATTCTTAAAAGAACATGGAGTAGAATCAACTGTTATAGAAAAATTATGGGAAGGAAAAAATAGTATAATCGACTTAATTGAATCAGGAAAAATTAACTTTGTTGTAAACACACCAACCAAAGGAAAACAATCAAACAGAGATGGATTTAAAATTAGAAGAATGGCTGTTGAATGTAAAATTCCATGTTTCACTTCATTAGATACAGTAAATGCTTTATATAAAGCGATTGAAAATGATGTTGAAGAAAAAGATTTAGAACCAATTGATATAACAAAAATCTAATAAAATGAAGCCCTCTAAGAGGGCTTTTTTTATTTGTGTAAAATAGTGTAAATTTTGTGTGAAATTGTGCTAAAATTGCAAATTTATGTTAATTATGTTATAATAAATAGTGTGATTTATTCAAAATGTTTCGGAGGATAAATATGGAATTATATGAAGTAACATTTAAAGGGAAAAAAGTGACTTTAAAAAAAGATTCTAAAGGGAATTATAGTATAGATCTACCTTCAATACCATTAGATAAAGATGGTTCGATTAAAGAAACAATTACTCATGATAGATTTGGTTGGAAATTTAATTCAATAGTTAGTAATAAACCTGAACTTTATTTTAATTTATGGTTAACTGATGAAGGAAAATTCTTTTGGGAGAATGCAGCCAAAAAGGAAACAAGACCATTTGACCCAAGTAAAGAAAAAGTGGGAAGAGTAAATGCAATAGCTTCAGAATTAGAGAAAACAGTAGCTCAAATTAAAGTTATTGATGCAAAAGGAATTCCTGCAACAGAAATATTGAAAAAAAGAATGTTTAATTTAGTAACTGCAATTAATTTATTAGGATATGAAAATTTTGAAGAGGCTCTTGGTGAAGCAAGTGATTCCCCAGGTTTTATGGCATTAAATAGATTAGCAGAACAATTAAATGAACAAATGAATAGAGAAAATTTAGCTAGATATATTACATCAGGCGGTTTTGAAGGAGAGGAACTTGTTGTAAGAGTTACCATACCACAAGATATGACAAGAGAAGAATTTGATGCAATATATAAACCTATGGAAAAAGAATTTGATTCTAATATGCTTTTTAAAAAAGACCAAGAAAAATGGATCGATGAAAAAAGAGGATATGCATTTGACTATAAAGCATTAATGAGTATGAAATTATTAGATACTAGTCTTGATGGAAAAGGTGAAGATTGGCAATGTTATCAGAAAGCTGTTGAAAATATGGCTAGATTATATATAGAATTAAATTCTGATTTATTAACACCAGAACTAAAAGAAAAATTTAGAATTCCTGATATTAGAAGGATAAAATCTAAAATAGAATGTGCAGATGCAATATCAAATGTAATTGATACAGGTAACTTTAATAGAGCACTTAGAATAGAAAATTTATTTGCATATGCTGAAGCAGAAAGAATGAAAGGCATTATAGAAACAAAACTTGAAGGAACAGAACCTTCAGAAGATGAAAGTGACCGTACAAAAAAAGCGAGAGAAATTTTAAAACAAGAAATTGCTGAAATGCAAATAAGACAAGCAGCAATAGATAGAGAAAATAAATTCTATGAAGATAGAAAAAAAATAAGAAGAGTTACAGATAAAGAGTTAGATGAAAAAGAATAGTCTTGTTTAATTGTAAATAAAGAAAAAGGAAGCGCAAATTGTAACATATTTGTGCTTCCTTTTTTGCTTTATAAATAATTGTTAATTAAACAAAAATAGCTTCTGTTTTTGAAGAAAAACACATCTAGTTTTCAACTCTAAATGTGCTTGGCTCTAGAAACTGACTCGTTATTCAAATTCTAATATTTACTTGCAAAATTTAATAAGAAATTATATAATGATTTCAAATTTTAAATAAAAAATTGAATCTTATAAGATAAGGAAATTTTTATATGAATAAAACAAAGAGAAAAATATTTGAAACATCATTAAAACTTTTTTCTGAAAAAGGTTATGATGCAACAAGTATAGAAGAAATAACAGCTACAGTTGGAGTTGCAAAAGGGACTCTATATTATCATTTTAGTAGTAAAGAAGAAATATTTAACTTTTTAATAGAAGAAGGTATGAAACTTTTAATAAATAGTATAGAGATTAAAATTTCAAAATGTGATAATACATTAGAAAAAATAAAAGCTGTTTCTCTAATTCAATTAAAAGCTGTTGCAAAATATGAGAATTTGCTTGCAATTGTACTTAGTCAAGTATGGGGAAGTGAAGCAAGAAATGTATTTTGTAGAGAAAAAGTAATGGAATATATAAAAGTTATCCAAGATATAGTTCAAGAAGGTGTTGACAATGGAGATATAGTAAATTGTGATGCTGAAGTATTAGCATCTGAAATATTTTCATTAACAAGTTCAACATTAATTTACAGAAGAAAAGCAGGATTAGAAAATATTGATGTTCAATATTTATATAAAGAATATGAAAAAACTTTATTTAATAAAATAGTATAGGAGAAATGAAATGAAAGAACGTATATATGAAGGTTGCGACAGAGTTTATGAAGTTAAAAAATTTAATAATTTAAAAGAAGTAATTAATAATACTCAAGTTGAATATGGTGAAAATGCAGCTTTTAAATTTAAAAACAAAGAAAATAAAGAACTATATACTATGTCTTATAGAGAATATATAGATGAAGTAAATGCTTTGGGAACAGCATTAATAAGCAATGGCTTAAAAGGAAAAAGAATAGGAGTTATTGGTGAAAATAGATATGAATGGGAAGAAGCGTATTTATCAATAACTTGTGGTACTGGTATCGTTGTTCCATTAGATAAAGCTTTAACAGAAAGTGAACTTTTAAGTTTGATTGAAAGATCTGAGATTGAAGCAATTTTCTATACAAATAAATATACAGAAATAATGGAAAAAGCTCAAAAAGAAAATATAGGAAAAATAAAATACTATATTTCTATGGATTTAGAAGAAAAAACTGGAAAAATTTATTCTTTAAGAGAATTAGTAAAACAAGGTAAAGAATTAATTGAAAAAGGTGATAGAAGCTTTTTAGATGCTGAAATTGATAATGATGCAATGGCTGTTATGTTATTTACATCTGGAACAACGTCACAATCAAAAGCTGTTATGTTATCAAATACTAATTTAGTATCTAACATATATGATATAGGTTCTGTATTTGATATTACTAAAAATGATACATTATTATCTTTCTTACCTTTACATCATTGTTTTGAATGTACAGTTGGATTTTTATTTGCAGTAAGTAAAGGAAGTACAATAGCATTTTGTGAAGGAATAAGACATATTGCAGATAATCTAAAAGAATTTGAAGCAACTGTAATGATTGCAGTTCCTGTACTGTTTGAAAACATGTATAAAAAAGTTTGGCAAGGAATTGATAAAAAAGGAAAAACAAAAACAGTTAAATTTGCAATTAAATTATCAAATTTCTTAAGAGTTTTCAAAATTGATTTAAGAAGAAAATTATTTAAAGATATCCATGCAAATTTTGGTGGAAAATTAAGACTGTTAGTTGCAGGTGGAGCTGCGTTTGATAAAGCGGCTGAAAAAGGCTTTACAGAATTAGGAGTTGATACATTCCAAGGATACGGATTATCAGAGACAGCACCGGTTGTTGCTGCAGAAAATCCAACATATCATAAATTAGGTTCAATAGGTAAACCATTTTCAAGTTTTGAAGTAAAAATAGTTGATCCAGATGAATGTGGAATTGGTGAATTAGCAGTAAAAGGTCCTTGTGTAATGCTTGGATATTACAATAATGAAGAAGCTACAAAAGACTGTATGATTGATGGATGGTTCCACACAGGAGATTTAGCGTACATAGATCAAGATGGATTTATATTCATAACAGGAAGAAAGAAAAGTGTTATAGTTCTTAAAAATGGAAAAAATGTATTTCCAGAAGAAACAGAAACATTAATTAATAGAATTCCTGGTGTAAAAGAATCTTTTGTATTCGGAAAACCAGATGAAGATGATGAAAATGATTTAAAAATGTGTGTTGAAGTTGTTTTTGATAGAGATACAATGAAAAAAGAATATGGTGCTGAATCTGATGAAGAAATAAAAGCAAAAATTTGGGAGAAAATAAAAGAAATAAACAGAACAATGCCAAAATATAAATACGTTAAAGAATTAATCATAACAGAAGAAGAACTTATAAAAACAACAACTTTAAAAATAAAAAGACATGAAGAAATTAAAAAAGTTTTAAAATAATTTATGAAGAGTAAATGAAAAAATATGCAAAAAAAGCAAAAATTTCATTTGCTCTTTTTATTTTTTTATAATAAAATTAGCTTATGGAAAAAATAAAATTTTTAACACTAAATGTTACAGTTTTATATAAAATGTAACGAAAATGTAATAGAAAAAAGTCGAAAAAATACTTGTGGTTTTACGGAAATAAGGATATAATAACTTCAGTATTTAATTAGATTGATACGAAGGAGGTAGTTTACAATGTCATTTTTCCATAAATCAGGCATAGTAAACGTGAAAATGGTGATCACGGAAGAGAAAATTTTATCAAATATCGACAAAGTTCAAAAATTAATTAATCCAAACAGCAAAAAACAAATAGTTCAATTGGAAGAAGATTCTTATTTTAAAGATTTAGTTGAATCAGTAAAAACATATTTATTGGAATATCCAAAGAAAAAGAATTTTCCAAAAAGTGTTTATAAAGCAGCTTATGATTTAGTAGAATATGCTACTAACCAATTTGAAGAAAACACAAAGAAAGTTGAAGAATTGATAAGACAAAGAGAAAAAAATATTAAACTTGCTAGTGTTTTAAGAGATGCTACAACAGCTGTAAAAGCAAGAGCAAAAAATTGGAAAGAAATCGTTAAAAAATTAGAAACAAAATATCCTGCAGATGTTGCTGAAGCTTTAACTGTAATAGGAAAAAGCAAAGATAAAACAACTGAAGAATATACAAATGCTGTTAAATTAATAGATACAAAAATTGGAAATTTAGAATCAAATTTACATATTGAAATCGATATGGAGAGAATTGAAGATAAATCAAAAGCATTAAGTTACATTGGTATAGAAATTGCAGAAGCATTAAAATACATACCAACACCACTTGATGAAGTTGTTGGCGCAACAGATGAAGAAAAAGTTGTAGAACAACCAACTGTTACAAATGCAATATTAGAACCAGCTGCTGAAACAACAACTGTAGAAACTGTTGCTACAAACGAAAGCACAGATACAGTAACAGAAGTTGCAGCAGAAGTATCAACACCAGAATTAGATGCTTACTTCGAAGAAACAAGATTTGAAACAAAACCATCATTATGGCAAAGATTTAAAAACAGCAAATTTGTAAGAACAATAAGATTTATAATGTCAATAAGAGTTGTTTTAGATTATCCAGCTTTACCAGAAGGAAATGATAATTACTAATATAAAAATAAGGCTCTAGATTTTCTAGAGTCTTTTGTTAATTTAAGGTGAATCCATGGTTATATATAGATAATATTTATTCAAGATAAAAAAGAAAACACACTTTATATGTTTTATATAAAGTGTGTTTTTATATTTATAGAAATATCTAATATACTGATAATTATATTGACAAT
>JAZQTI010000041.1:0-4839 GCA_045630665.1 Candidatus Scatovivens sp. | reverse complement strand
GCTGATCCAGATAAAAATATTGTAAATAAATATTTAGAATATGGCGACTTATATATTGGAGAAAAAGATGGAATACCTGTATGTGTTTGTGTTATTACTAAATATGATGAAGATACATGTGAACTTAAAAATATAGCTACATTACCATCTGCTAGAGGTAATGGATATGCTGGAAAAATGATAAAATATGTATTTGAAATGTATAAAGATGTTTATAAAAAAATGATAGTAGGAACAACAGAAAATATGATTCCATTTTATGTATTAAATGGTTTCAATAGATATCATCATACTGTTAAAAATTTCTTTGTTGATAATTACGAGGATGAAATTTGGGATGGCGATTTACATTGTATAGATATGTATTACTACTCAAAAGAATTTTAAGGTTTAGGAGAATTTTTATGATAGATATAAAATTTTTAAAAAGCGAAAATAGATCAGTACTTTATGATGGAAAAATAGAAATTGGAGAATGTAATTTTTTAGAAAATGAGAATACGTGGAATATAGTTCATACTGGTGTTGATAGTAAATATCAAGGCCAAGGATTAGCAAGAAAATTAGTAGAATGTATTATAGAAAATTCTAAAAAATATAATAAAAAATTAATTGCTGATTGTTCTTATGCCAAAAAAGTTATAGAAAACAATAAATAATCAAGAGTGAAAACTCTTGATTATTTAAAAGTTGAAAAAAGTAATTAAATTGTGTATAATTAATAATATAGATGCGGGTATAGTTTAGTGGTAGAATACCATGCTTCCGACCTGGTTGCGCGAGTTCGATTCTCGCTACCCGCTCCACCCAGAGCCTATTTTTTGATATTTGTTGTGTCACTCTGTGTCACGAAAATATTGAAAAATGGGCTTTTCTTAAAATGGAGAGTGACGGAGTGAAGTTGAAAAATACATGCTTTTGTCAACTTTCATGTCAACACGAAAAAAATAATTTTACGTCGGAAGCCATTTTGTTGACAAAAATAAATTTTTTTCAGTATTTTCAATACTTTTAAAAAATATTATGTAACCGAATGTGGTTTACAGGCATTTTTATTTGTCTACAAATAACTAATAAGAAATAATCGAAAGCGAATTATGGAAAAAAAGTCGGAAGTCAAAAAAAGTGGGATGCTAATTTTAGCATCCCATTTTTCTATAATTCTAATTCAAGTGATGAATCAGAAAGTAATTTTGTTGAATCGAAGAATTCGTTATTTAAGTAATAATCATTTACTTTTCTTAATTCTTCTTCTTTGTATCTATTGAAAATTGTTGTATAGGTGTTAAGTGTAATATTAATATCAGTATGTCCCATTAATCTTTGAAGAGCAACAGCTCTCATACCAGATTCAATACAACGCGTTCCAAAAGTATGTCTTAAACAGTGAGTTGATATATCAGAAGTTATTCCAACTTTTTTTGCAATATCTTTAAGTTTTCTATTAATTGTTGAATGCAAAACTAAACCTTCTTGTGGTGTTAAAAATAACATTTGATTATTATTGTTTTTTGCAACTTTCATTTGTTCTACAATATATGGAAGAATAATATCGGGGATAGGTATTTCTCTTTTTCCTGCATAAGTCTTTGTTGTTTTTCCTACACAGATTTTATCATTTTTATCAGTTGTAAGTGTTCTATTAACTGTTAGTATTCTTTTTTCTAAGTTTATATCATTATTAGTTAAAGCAAGTGCTTCACCAACACGAAGTCCCATATATAGTTGTATTAAGAAAACATTTCTATAAGGTGTTTCAAATAAATTAGTTGCTAACAAGTAGTCGGTTAAAACTTTTTGTTCTTCAACATTTAATGCTTTAAAGATTTTATCTTCTTTTTTGCTTTTGGGTCTTATTACTTCATACATTGGGTTTTGATGTATATAACCTTTATTTAAGCAATAATCAAATGCATTTTTAAATTGAAAATAAACTTTTTGTATAGAAGAATTGCTATATTTTTCAGTTAAAGAATTTAAGAAAGATTGTATTTCTTCAGTAGATATTTCATTTATGTTTGAACTTCCTAAATAACATTTTTCAATTATACGAATTGTATCCATAGTTCTTGCATAAGCTCTATCGGTAATTAAATTCGTTTCCATTTTTTTGTTTAATAGCATTTTCATTAATTTAGCAAGTGGAATACCATTATTTTCAATAAAGATAGCATTGTTTTTTTGTAGTAAGATTTCATCTAAATATTGTCTTGCAAGTTCTTGCGTAAGGAAAGATTTTCTTACTCTTTTTTCCATGCCAGTTTCTAAATCTAACATAGGTATAGAAACAGTCCAATTGTTTCTATCTTTATTATAATAGATACTTCCATTACCTGGTTTTGGTCGTCTTCCCATAGGCATAACCTCCTAAAGTTTTTTGTTATTGTCGCATTTCCATTTAAGGTAGGCGATATATGCAATTTGCCATGTTTTACCAATGTTAATAGATGGGAAATTTTCGTCTTTAAATAATTCATAAGCTTTATTCTTACCAATCTTTAAATCTTTTGCGACATCTTTTACATAGATGCTTTTAAATGGATTGTCGATATGTTGAATACCATAAGATAGAAGTAGAGCAACAATTCTTTTATCAGCAAATTTTTCTCCTTCTGTTGGTTCAATATATTCAATTCCTAATGGGTTATTATCTAATTCTTTCTTTATCATTGCATTTTTCATTTTCATTTTTCTCCTTTTCATTTTTAAAACTTTCTATAAAATTATCTATTTGCTTTCTAACTCTTTCAATAGGCCAATTCATTAAAATACTTATGTATTCAAATGTTTTAGAAATGTACTTTTTTAAATAGTGACATTTTTTTACTTCTTTGTTGTATTCTTTTTCTAAATTATCATAATTGCTTTTTACTCGTTCAAGTTCAGATAATGTTGAATCACAAGTTACTTTAATTTTGGTATATTGTTTAGCTAGTGTATTAAATTTTTTAATTACTCTACGATAATCTTCTTTAACAACATTGATGTTATTTGATTCGATTTCTCGTTCTTCATGTTGAGATTTAAGCTCGTATTTTTGTACTTCATGATTAGTTATTACTTTTAATGCTTCAATAGGAATATGTTCGTTTTCACGATTTCTACCGCGTTCTAAATCAAATCCACACTTCTTTATATAAGAATAAAACTTATCTTGAAGATCAATATAGCTATTTTTACCTTTCCAAAATTCAGAACAAGAAATCTTATTTATAGAGTTACCGTTTTTATCTTTGGTATGAACAACTGGAATATATACTAAATGCATATGTGGGGTTGTTTCATCTAAATGTACTTTTGCAGATACAATGAACTCTTTTCCAAGATTCCTATAATTGCAAACAAATTTATATGCACATTCAAAATATCTTTTAGTTTCTTCTGGACCTATTTCTTTAAAATAATCATTATCAGATGTTATAAGGTATTCGCAAGCTAGATTACTAGTTGCTTTTATTTGACCTTTTAATTGAAATTGACTACGCATTTGATTAAATCTATTTGAATAAGTTGTAGGGCAGGGAACTATTGAATAATTTTGAAAACCTTTAGATTTATCAATGTCCACATTTGAATAATTAGTATTTTTCCTTTCGTTGTGTCTATAAGCTAGATTTAAAGATCCAGTCTTATGTTTAATGTGTCTAATTATTGCAAAGCTCATTATTGCCTCCTTAAAAAATAATTGGAGACTTCGAAGTCTTTTGTTGTTCGAACTAATTTAATCATAACATGGTAATTATGATATTTTTTTAAAATACATAAAAATACAGAATTTTACATAAAAATACAGAATTTTGATTTTTGAAAAAAACTTGAAACACTGTTTTATCAAGGTTTGCAGGGAATGAAAAAACTTTTTTACGTTCAAAACAGAGAAAAGTTTGTTATATCAGTGTTTTCAATTATTTTATGGTGTTGTAAAACTCTAAAAATAAATGTATTTTATTGAGTACTCTAATTACATATTAGCAAGTTATTGGTTAAAAATGTGGTTTTGTAATAAAATTTAATAATCTGTCATAATCTGTAATAAAAATGGCATGTTTTAAATCTTGTAAATATATTTAAATAGCCTATTACAGGGATTTTTTTAACATCTTTGTTTTTAGTAAGTTGTTTTGATAGTAATTATGCGAAAATTTAAAAGTATTGTTCTCTATAGAGATGTTTTAGTATACTATTTAAATTAATTTTAGCACTTTAAATAATATGAAACGTAAAAGGGGAAAAATAAGGTAAAAAAGGGAGAAAAAAGAATAAAAAATCTTTGTAACCCTATTAAAAACAATCTTTTTCGGACTCGTACGTTATGGTTAGTGCTTTTTATGTGAATTATGCGATAAATTCAGCATTGTTATTACTAAATTTAAACTTAATTATTTTGACATTAGTATTGCACAACTTTTGAAAAAAAGTGGTGTAACATACTAGAGGACTTTTTTCAAAAGACCTCGGTATGATTAAGGGATCCCCCTAATAACCCCATGCATAATTTAATTTATTTAAGTTCTCTACTAGAGGAGTAGAAATCTACAAAATTAAATTATGTTATAAAATCATTCAAAACTATTTTTCGTCAAAAATAATTTTTCATAATTTTATATTTTACAAAGTTCTCTATAGCGAACTTTGTTTTATCTTAAGTAGTGCTTATAAGCATTTATCTGAGAAAAAGTATCTAGAAACTCTTTTATTTTGTATTACAAATTTAGTATAGCAAAATGAGTTGACATAAATCAAATTTTGAAAATTGCAAGAAAACTTACAATAAAAATGTCGATTTTTGTAAGAAAACTTGCAATTTGTAAGAAAACTTACAATAAAAATGACCTATTT
>JAZQTI010000040.1:0-3574 GCA_045630665.1 Candidatus Scatovivens sp. | reverse complement strand
GGATCCCATCTTCTTGTTTGATGTCCGAAATGAACACCTGCTTCAAGTAATTGTTTCATTGCAACTACTGCCATTTTAATTTCCTCCTTAAATTTTGTTTTTTTCCTCCATAGATTTCCACATTTTAAACAACTATTGTTAAAACTAATAGCACAATTTAAAACTCAATCTATGTGTGTTATCATATAACTCTGACATTATAACAGTTTTTTCTTATAATTGCAAGCATTTTTCGATCTTTTTATAAAATATTTTTTAATTGTATTCATATATTTCTATTTGTTGTTTAAACATTTCTTCATCTTTACTTGTAAATAGATCTAAACTTGTATCTTTTTTCAAAATATCACGAATTTTCCACAAACCTAAACCTGTATTTCCTTTTTTAGTACTGTAATTTTTCTCAAAGATTTTATCTGTATCAATTTCTTTATTTTCATAAGTATTTTCTATTTTTATAATACATCTTTTTCTACTTGGTTCTTTTAAAACTTGAACATTTACAATTTTCTCATCGCATTCATTACTTGCTTCGATAGCATTATCTAGTAAAATTCCTAGCATTCTAGATACAACATATGATCTTTCATTTAATTGTTTTAGTCCTTCTAAAACTTCTATATTCATTTGAATATTTTTCTTTTCTGCAATTCTATATTTATCTAATAAAATTCCATAAATTGCAGGATTATCTATTTTCTTACAATTTAATGAATCCACAACATTAACATGATGGCATTCTTCTACTAATGGTTTTATATATACTTGCAAAGATTTCATATCATCTAAATAAATATAACCATCAATAGCTTGAATTATATTATTAAAATCGTGTTTAAAACATCTCATATTATCTGTAATTTCTAATAAATTTTTATTATTTTCTTCTAAAGATTTTACTGCTTCTTCTTTTTTACTAATCTCACTTCTGCTTTTTATGCAATATATGTTTATAAAAACAATTATGAAACAAACAACACAATTATACATTATTACTTCCGTCATATTTGCTTTGTTTCCTTCATTAAAAATCCCAACTATTTGTGTAATAGCCCATACAATTCCTAAAATTGAAATTAAAAAATTAACAACATCCCTATGTGTAATCATAGACTTAATAGACTCATATTCTTTTCTTATATTCATCTTTTGTACTCCTTTAATAAATTTATCGAAACCTTTCTTATAATAGTATATTTTTTAGCCTTTTTCAACATAATTAATCATACAAAGTTCGACTATTTTCGCGCTTTTTTTAAAGCAAAATAATATAAAATTTATAGTCAAAAGTTTCATTTTGCTTATGCTTTATATTTAAACAAAACAAAATTAGAATACCACAGAGTTGTTATTTTGTGTCAAAAAGTGATGAAAAGTGATGAATTTTAGAAATCAATTTTCATGTAACTATTATTACTCTTAGATTTTGTTGATTTTTCTTTTTCTTATTTTTTGTTTTGATTTTGAATTTTGTTTTTTATTTTTTATTACTTTATTTTTGATAAACATCTTTTTCTTTTTATTTCGCCACTTTTCGCCACTTATTGTTGATTTTTTTATATTATATATGTTATGTATCGCATGAAATTTGTACCTTGTACAAATTTTGAAGGTGGCTTCTCTTCTCATATATTCCAAATTTGGTTTTTGAAAAAAGGAGCTTTTAGTACAGAGAATATCAGCAACCACAAACAACAACAGTAAAAAATGGAGGTAATTTCTATGAAACACATCAAAAAAACCGTTGCTTTATTCCTGGCTTTAGTGCTTTCTGTCGGCTGTTTTTCTATGACTGCAATGGCTGCCGAAAACACTGAAACCAACATCCCCGCCAATGTCGTTCGGCACGAAGTAGAACTCACCGTCTCTGCAGATGGTACAATTGAAAACATCGAAACCTTGTCTTCTGCAGAAGGAGCAACTGTAATGCCTCGTGCATGGTGGCAGAATTCTTACAATGTTCCTACAGATGCAACTTACACTCCCGCATTTACCGTACCGGAAAGATATTTTGCATTTGAAATGTCTGCAACAGATTATAATGGAAATGCAGTTTCTGGTGGCAGATATCGTGTTGACTTGCTTTTGCATAGTTCTATGGCATCCATTGCTAATGCCAGCCATAACGTTGATGGAATTAAATATAAACTTGATTGGATTGATTTGAATTCTTCAAATCAATATTGCTTATTTAAAATCCAGAACGCATCAGGAACTCCTATCGTTGTAAATTTAACATATTACTCTTGGAGTTAATCTTATATTGTTCTGTACTAAAAAAAAGGCTAGGGTAACCTAGCCTTGAATATTATCAATAATAAATATACATTTATTAAATTTAATATTATTCATTTTATTTTCATTAGAAAAGGAAATATCTCTTATTTTAATTTTTAAAGTATTATTTTTAAATATACTTTGGGGTAAATTTTCAATTTTATAAATTAAATACTTATTTCCTTTGTCAATAAAATTATTAAACAATTTCATATCAACATTCTCTTTATTAACGCTTAAATTATCATATATAACTTCATCGTTTTGATCCATAAGAACATAATTATTTAAAAGGACGTTTTCATACACCTCTTCTGTCTTCACATTAAAAGCAATATATAATGAATCTTCATCTTCTATAATATAATCAACTTTTATTGCAACTCCATCTGATTCTATATAATCCATATCAAGTTCCCTATAGTTTCCATTTTCAATTGCCATTTCTAATTCTCTATCAGTATTAGAAAATATTTGTGATACAAAAGATTCAATTTCATCTGCAAAAGTTATGCAACCAGAAACCAATACAATTAAACATAATGCAACTGCAAATTTGGGGATAAAAAACAAGTTATTTAATTTTAGTTTTATTTTGTTATCACTTTCTAAGTTTGGATTTACTGTTTCTTTTTCAAATTCTAAGTCCATTTTTTCTTGTAGTTTAGTTTTAAACTCATCAGATAATTTTATTTGACTTATTTTACTTTTCATTTCTTCAGCATCTCTTAAAAAATCTTCTTCATCATATTTTTGCATAACTCTTCTCTCCTTTCTTTATCAATTCTTTAACTTTTCTTTTTGCTCTTTTAATTCTTGTTTTTACATTAGCTTCACTAATATCTAAGATTTTACTAATATCATTTATTTTCAAATCTTGTATATAATGTAGTTCTAATACAATTTTATAAATTTCATCTAATTTTTCTATATATTCAATTAATCTATTTTCCTCTTCGAATTCAATTCCATAATCTTCAAACATTGATTCTTTATATGGAACATTAGTCCTATTTCTTGCTGAATTTATTTCATTACGACATTCATTTATTGTTACTCTTATTAACCAGAATCTTTCATAATTTTCATTTTTGAAATCATTTCCAGTTTTAATATGGTTTATGTATTTTAGATATACATTTTGTACTATATCTTCTGCATCATCTTGGCATTTCAAATATCCATAGGATATTTGAAGAATCATATCTGAATATTTTTCGATTAATCTTTTTGAATTATAATTAATTTTCATTTTACAATATTTGCTAGTAATTACTAGTCCCCTTATTCTTATTTT
>JAZQTI010000039.1:0-2354 GCA_045630665.1 Candidatus Scatovivens sp. | reverse complement strand
TATTTCTTTTTTCATTGTGTCCACCAATATTGTATCTTTCACCTTTTCTTCCTTGGTGTAATACTATATCAATAGCTTCACAGTGATCTTCAACAAATAACCAATCTCTGATGTTTAATCCTTGTCCATAAACTGGTAATTTTTCATCTTTTAATGCTTTTGAAATCATATGTGGTATTAATTTTTCATGATGTTGATATGGTCCATAGTTATTTGAACAGTTTGTAACTGTTACATTCATTTTGTATGTTTCACAATATGCTAAAGCTATTAAATCTGAAGAAGCTTTTGAAGATGAATATGGGCTGTTTGGTTGAATTGGAGATTTTTCTGTAAAATATCCTGTTTCTCCTAATGTTCCATAAACTTCATCTGTTGAAACGTGAACAAATTTATTTTCACTTCCTTCTCCCCAGAATTGTTTTGCAGCTTCTAATAATGTATGTGTTCCTATTACATTTGTTTGTGTAAATACAAATGGATTTTTGATACTGTTATCAACATGTGATTCAGCAGCAAAGGGAACAACTGGATCTATATTATATTTTTTATATGTTTCGTTTATAAATTCAAAATCACAAATGTCTCCTTGTACAAATGTTATTTTATCTTTGATTTCGTCTAAATTATGTAAATTTCCTGCATATGTTAATTTATCAAATACTATTATATTGTATTTTCCTTCGTATTTTTTTACCATTAATTCAGCAAAATTTGCTCCTATGAATCCTGCTGCTCCTGTTACTAAAATGTTTTTCATTATTTTTCTCCTCTTATTTTAAATTTTGAAATAAATCTGTATTTCTTAATTCTTCTAAAGTTGGCCATTTACCATCTTTTTCTGATGTTAAATATTCTTCTGGTTTCATTCCAGGAACTTCTGGCCATACAATTCCAACTTCTGGATCGTTCCATTTTAATCCACCTTCACCAGCATGGTTATAAACATCATCACATTTATATGCAAATTCTGCTTCTTCTGATAATACTAAAAATCCATGAGCAAATCCTCTAGGAATCATAAACATTTTTTTATTTTCTTCAGAAAGAATAACTCCTTCCCATTTTCCATAAGTTTCACTTCCAGGTCTTAAATCAACTGCAACATCAAAAACTTCTCCTTTGATGCATCTAACAAGTTTTGCTTGTGTATTTTCTTTTTGGAAATGTAATCCTCTCAAAACACCTTTTTTAGATTTTGATTGATTATCTTGTACAAATGTATTTGTTATTCCTATTTCTTCAAAATCATTTTGGCTATATGTTTCCATGAAATAACCTCTGTTATCCCCAAATACTGTTGGTTCAATAACATATACACCTTTAATTGAAGTATCAATTCTTGTAAATTTACCCATTTCATTCTTCCTTTCAAAATTGATTTTTTAGTTAATTATTTTCTTCTTTTTTATATCAAAAAAAATGATATATTTCAAGTGCCTTAATATAATTAATATATTAATTGTTATATATTTTTTTACAGTAATTAAGCTGTAAAATCTATTTTCATTTACAGCCTAATTCTTCTCTTTATTAATTTCTTCAATTAATTTGCATCAAATAAATCACTTTCAAATATTTCTTCATATTGTTTTGGATCTTGTTCTGCAACTCTTTTTAAATATTTTCCGTATTCTGTTTTTTTGTATTTTTCAGCTTCTACTAATAAAGCTTCTTTTGAAATCCATTCATTTCTATATGCGATTTCTTCTAGACAAGCTATTTGTACACCTTGTCTTAATTCAATTGCTTTAACATAATCTGAAGCATCTGCTAATCTATCAGCTGATCCTGTATCAAACCAAGCATATCCTTTTCCTAAAGGAATTACTTGTAATTTTCCTTTTTCCATATATGTTTTATTAACATCTGTTATTTCTAATTCTCCTCTTGGAGATGGTTTAATATTTTTTGCTATTTTTACAACTTCATTATCATAGAAATAAATTCCTGGAACTGCAAAATGTGATTTTGGATTTTCTGGTTTTTCTTCTATAGAAAGAGCTTTTCCAGAACCATCAATTTCAACTACACCATATGATGTTGGATCTGCAACTTGATATCCAAATATAATTCCACCATCTTTTAAGTTACTTGCAGCTTTTAATACTCTTTGAACTCTTGAACCATAAATCATGTTGTCTCCTAAAATTAAAGCAACATTGTCATCTCCTATGAAATCTGCTCCTAAAATAAATGCATCAGCAAGTCCAACTGGTTTTTCTTGAACTTTATATTCAAATTTCATACCAAATCTTGAACCATCACCTAATAAACTTTCGAATGCTGGTAAATGAACTGGTGTTGATATTATTAATACTTCTTTAATTCCTGCCATCATTAATGTTGATAAT
>JAZQTI010000038.1:0-10527 GCA_045630665.1 Candidatus Scatovivens sp. | reverse complement strand
TTTTATAATATTCTAATAAATTATTTCTATATTCTATATAAATATCATCAAATATGTCAATTCTACATCTACTGCTTAAATATAATCTTATAACATGAATATAATAAGTTTTAATAAAATTATATGTTATTGTTTTATCTACATCTTGATTAGCATTATATTTGTCTATAATTTCATAACAAACATCTTCACTCATGTCATAAATCTTTTTAGAAAATTCTTTAATATCCATATTTTCACCATTCCTTTATGAAAATATTTTAACTTAATAAAAAGTCGAAATCAAGACTATAATCTTAATTTCGACTTTTGTTTTATTTTTTCATTTCAGCAGCAGCTCTTGCATAGTATTGAGCAATTAGCTCATCTAATTCCACGCTCACTTTATATATTACAGAGTAATCTTCACCGTCTGAAATACATTTATTTAATTTATTTCTCACTTTACAAATTTTTTCATCCAATAACATAATATCACTCTTCCTTTCATTTTTATCTTTTGTATATTTTAAAAATAACATTTTGCTACATGAAAGTCAACCAAATATCAGCATTTGCTCAATATTTCGTAAGACAAGATTCGACATTATTTTCAGTTTTATTATTTGCTTTTTATTTCTTTCTGATTTTTAATTCTTAATTTTATAATCATCGCAACAGAAACTATTAATATAATTATAGATAAAACTTGTGATGCTCTAAAATTAAAGAACATTAAACTATCAGTTCTTAAGCCTTCAATTGCTGTTCTTGCTAATGCATATAATGCACAATATCCTAAAAAGATTTGCCCTTTATATTCTCTTCTTCTTTGTAGAATAATTAAAGCAATAAATATAACAAAAGTTGCAATTGCTTCATATAAAAATGTAGGATGAACTTCCATATATCCTTGTAATGTATAAATTCCCATTCTTAAAAATGAGGTTGTTTCATATCCATATGCTTCAATATTAAAGAAATTCCCAAATCGTCCAAAACATTGTGCTATTGCAACATAAGGAATTATACAATCAAATAAATCTAATATACTTTTCTTTTGGATCTTGCAATTAATAATTATTGCAAGTGCTCCTAAGATTAATCCACCATAAATTGCAAGTCCACCATTTCTAAAATTTAATATTTCTCCTAGATTATTTGAATAATAATCCAAATTAAATATTACGTAATAGATTCTTGCTCCTAATGTTCCAAATAAAATTCCTAAAATGGTGTTTTCTAAAATAAATCCAAAGTCAACACCAAACTTTTCTTTGTTTAATCTGCACAATACTAATGCTACAACTATTCCTAAAACTATACATACAGCATATTTGTATATTGAAAATCCAAATATATCTAATGCAACTTTAGAAACCTCAAAACTCAAATTCAATCCTGGAAATGTTACTACATTCATATACTTCTCCTCCTATTTCTTTTTTTATATTAATTTGTTTTTATAACTGATACTACTTTTTTAGAATCTACAAATAATTCTTTTAATACCTTTTCTGTATATTCTTTATTAATACTTGAAAACTCTTCAAAATAATCAAAAGAATTTATATCTCTAAAATAATCTGCAACTATTCCTGACGCTATATTAGAAACATCATTATAATCTTTTACTAAGTCACCATAAATTCTCCTTTTAGCTCTTTCGAAATCTTCCTCTTCTATCCCATCTCTTTTTAAATTTCCTATTGTTTGTGAAATTTCATTTATTACATCATCAACAAAATTAGTTTGTAATTGGATTAGGATATGAGCAAATGTTTTTGAAAATTCATAGTTAATACTTGGCTCTGAAAATATTTTTCCTTCTTCATATAATTTTTCAAATAACTTTGAGCTCTTTCCAAAAATTATATTTCCCAATATAGAAATCGCGATATCTTTTTTTATAACTTCATGATTTAAATCATTATCTTTATATCCAATTAGTGCTATTGGCATACTAACATCCATATTTTGTTCTATATATTTTTGTGCAATTTCAGGTTGTTCTTTATTATAAACTCTTTTAGTTTCATTTGGATTTGACTTCATTGTTATTTTTGCTTTTACTGTTTCTATAATTTCTTCTGGCACAAAATTTCCGGAAAGTACTATTATCATATTTTCTGGTCTATAAAAAGAATTATATATTTTATATAATTTTTCTTTATTAATTTTTGCAATAGTTTCTTTTGTTCCTGCAACATCAATATTCATCTCATTGTCTTTATACAAACATTTCATTGCATTCATATAAATAACCCATTCTGGATAATCATCATACATCATTATTTCTTGTTCAATAATTCCACGTTCTTTTTCTACATTCTCATCTGTAAAATATGGATTTTGAACATAATTCATAAATTCATCTAATGCTTCTTCGAAATTTTCAGTACATTCATATAAATATGCTGTATGATCATTTGTAGTATAAGCATTTGCATCTACACCAATCGAACTAAGCACATCTAAACTATTTGTTCCATTTTCTTGTTCAAATAATTTGTGTTCTAAATAATGAGCAATACCATCTGGAACTACTGTTAAGATATTTTCACCTGGAGCATAAAATTTATTGTCTATTGAACCAAAATTCGCACTCCATACAATATATCTTTTTCTAGTCTTTTTAGGAACTACCATTATTGTTAGTCCGTTTTCAAGTTTCTCGATATATATCTTTTCTTTAATTTTATTATTTTCTATAATCTGCACGTTTTTTCTCCTAATTAATTTCTTAAAAAATAAATAGTATTTATACTAATAGATTTTGCAACATCTAAAATCTGTTCTTTTGTTACGTTTTCTATTTTTTCAATATATTCTTCTAAAGTCATATCTGTTTTTGCAATTTCTTGTCCTATATAATAGATTAATTCTGTATCTTGTTCTTCTGCAACATTTTTAAGAGATGATATTAAATATGTTTTACTGTTTATTAAATCTTCTTCTGTAAAATCACCATTTTTTATATTTTCTAATTGCACTTTTATAAGTTCTACTGCTTTTTCATAATTTTCAATTTGAATTCCACATCTTACAAATATATTTAATTTTTGTTTTACAAATGTACTTCTTGCAGAATATGCTAAGCCAGCTTTTTCTCTAACATTTTGGAATATCATCGAATTTGCACCATCACCTAATAATGCATTATAAACCAAAGCAACAATTTGAAGATTTTCAATATGTGAAGTTATATCCAAACCTATTACTAATTTTCCTTGTGTAATATCCATTTTTTCTAAAATTTCATTTGGGTTTTCCACAATTTGTTTACTTTCTGTGAATTCATTGTTCAAAATATAATTTTCTATTCTTGGTTTTAATTTTTTTATATTTTCATTTTCTCTTAAATAAGATTCAATTTCTTTCTCATCTATATTTCCTGAAATAAATATATCTATTTTAGAATTTTGAATTAACCAATTATAGTATTCAGATAATTGTTCAATAGTTATATTGTCAACATCATCTATATATCCATATTTGTATAGTCCAAATTTTTCTGAATTATACATTTTTTCAATACATGCATCTAATGCATAAGAATCTTTGTCATCAATTTTTCTATTTATTACTTTTTTCAAGTTTTCTTTTTCTAAACTTAAAAATTCTTCATTTAGTTCATTACCATTTTGTATCGGATCGAATACTATTTCTAAAAGATTTTTTAAATTTCTTTTTAAAATATTTTCATTATCTAAAGCATATTCGTTAGCTATTGATTCAATATAGAATTTTAAAACAACATTATCTCCCATTTTATCAATTCCACAATTAAATCCTGCACCATACATATTTTCTAATTCTTTATTAATTAAAGTTTGATTAGGTAACCTTTTTGTACCTCTTCTTAATATAAATGGTATTAATGCATTTATTGTAACTGTTTCTCTTTTTAAAGGTGTTGTTATAATAATGCATGAAAGATCTGTTTTATATAAATCTTTTTTTATAAAGTGAGCTTTTATTCCTTGTTTTAAATCACAACTAGTCTTATTCATTAACTTCTCCTTTTTTTACATAGTATTACCTTTTTTTAGTTTAATATTCATTTTAAAATTCCAATAAATTTAATCCTATTTCTTCGCTTAGTTTTCTTCCAACTTCACCATCTATTTTTCTTAATATTATTTCTGAAGTTGCTGATATATTTGTTCTTACAAGATGACCACCTTTTACAATTCCATCTTCATCTCCAAAATTAATATGAATATGTAAATAAACTTCACCATCTTTTCTAGTTGCATTTCCAACTAATGATGTTATTTCAAACATTCCTTCAAAAATTTTGGTATTATATTCTTTAGTATTTACATTAAATACTCCAATTTCTACTAAATTAGCTGCACCTAATCCTGTTATTTCAGCCAATTTTATATCCTCATTTTTACAAAGTTCTTTTAAAGAAGATATTACTTCTTCACCTTTATTTAATCTTATTACATATGTATCATTAAACTTTTTAAATTCCATAAAAACCTCCTTTAAAAATCAACTACATATTATCATAATTACTTTATAAATACAATTTTTTATAAAAAGAAAATACCGTATTTTCTCTAGCGAGTAAATACGGTATTTGGAGTGTTTGTTATCTGACTTTACATCTAAAAAATTCCATTTGGTTGCGATAAAACGGCTTAAAGCCTTTCTTCTTCCAGAAAATCTGTGCTCCAGTATAAGGACACCAAAGTTCAATTCGTACACACTCACGTGCCTTAATTCTTTTCAGTGCCTCTTCGTACAGAATACTGCCCCAACCTTTATGATGTTCAAACACAGCAAACTCATAAATATCACAAACTTTATCACGAAAAATCAGTTCAAAATATCCCTGGATTTCATCTCCAACCTTCAAAAAATACATTTCACGGTTAGGATTTTCCACATCATTTAAGAACTCACCTCTCCCACGAGTGTTAGTGGCTGTTGCAATCTGACAAGCAAGCTTTTCTGCCGCCGGATTTCCTTTTCCTTTCTCGGAAAAACTATATATTATTCTTGAATATGCTTTCCGAAAGTTTCGATAATCATCTGATGTTAACTGACAAATACAGTAATCCATCTTTCTCACTCCCTTCATACTTTTTCGAAACCTTGGGTATTATAGCACACTCATTATTTTTTTGCAACTTTATGTTAATTTTTATTTATAAAACTCTTCTGTATAGTTACCTTAATTTCTTAAAACTTGATTTTATGTTAATATTATGATATAATATCATTGTAGTGATTTTTAACATTACCTACCAAAGGAGGAAATTATATGAAAAATACAAGCGCAAAAATGACATTGGCAATTATCTTGCCTATATTAATTATTTTATTTTTAATTTTAATATTAAATCCATTTAGTTCAGTACCAACTGGATATGTTGGAATTAGAACTAGATTCGGAAAAGCAGATGAAAATGTTGTTCAAGAAGGTTTAAACTTAAAAATGCCTGTTATAGAACACATAGTGCTTATGGATTGTAGAACACAAAAAGCTGAAATTGATTGTTCTACAGCAAGTAGAGACTTACAAGAAGTTACTTTAAAAGTAGCTGTTAACTATAATGTTAGTGTCGAAAATGCTTATAACATTTATAAAAATATTGGTGTAAATTATGAATCAATTATGATTAGCCCATCTATTTTAGAAAGTGTTAAAAGCGTTACAGCCCAATATACAGCTGAAGAACTTATAACAAAAAGATCTGAAGTATCAGATAAAATGCAAGATACTTTAAAAGAAAAAATTGAAGGTAGAGGTTTTGCAGTTATAGACTTCAACATTACTGACTTAGACTTCTCTGCAGCTTATAACCAAGCTATTGAGAAAAAACAAGTAGCAGAACAAGAAGCAAAACAAGCAGAATATGAATTACAAAAATCAAAAATCGAGAACGAAAAGAAAATTGCAGAAGCTGAAGCTAATGCCAAAGTAATGCAAGTTCAAGATTCAAGTACAACTGAAAATGCTTTAAAATTAAAAGAATTAGAAATTAAGAAAAGCTTTATTGAAAGATGGAATGGTGTTTTACCATCTACTGTAACTGGAGATTCAGTTATTCCATTTTTAGATATATAAATAATTGAATATGTTTAGCCTCTAGAAAACTAGAGGCTTTTATTTTTATATTTTATTATATATTTTATTATATATTTTAATATCAAATTATAATATTAGAGCATATAATAAAATATATTGATTTTTTATCTTGACTTTTCGTTTTTTTTCTGTTATTATAGTTATGCTTTAATTAATGCGGGAATAGCTCAGTTGATAGAGCGATGCCTTGCCAAGGCATAGGTCGCGGGTTTGAGCCCCGTTTCCCGCTCCATTTTTTTATCCAAAAATAATATATTCGGCGCCATAGCCAAGTGGTAAGGCACGAGTCTGCAAAACTCTGATCATCGGTTCAAATCCGATTGGCGCCTCCACAGAAAAACTAGCAAGCACTTACATAAGTAAGAATTGCTAGTTTTTTATTTTTGTCTTCCATTTATAAAACTTATTATATAGAAAAACAGAATTATATAGAGCTGCAATACTTTTGCCCAATTTAATATTTTACACCTTATTTAGAATTGTCTTCCAACTGTCTTCCAAAAACAAAATGGAAGTCAATATTAGCATAAAAAAATCGATTAATTGTGTTTCAAACTAATCGACAAATTGTAATTTATTGATATGATATTAAATTTTAAAATATAAAAATGTAAATTATTTATTTTCTTTTAATATATTTTTAACCGAAAAATATGTAATTATAAAATATCCTCCATATATCATTATGATTATTATTGCGGTTACTATAATAGATAATGTCATACTAAAAAGTTCTGCTTTCATAATGAATAAATCTAATATTTTAATACAAACCATTATACCAACAATTGAATGAATAATAGCTATTAGTAATGGAAACATAAAGAATATTCCTGTTTGTTTAAATAAAGCTCTATTAATCATTTTCTCATCTGCTCCAAGATTTCTAATCATATTGAATCTTTCTTTATTATCAGTACACTCTGATAGTTCTTTTAAAGCAAGAATAGCAGCACCTGAAATTAAGAAAACTATACCTAAATATATTCCTATAAATGAAGCCATAGCTGATAAACCTATACATGATTCTTTAATATTGATTTTAGTCTCACCATCAACATCTACAAATGCTGGTAAAAGATCTCTACTAATATATAGATTTTCTTCGAATTTAGCTATTTTATCTTGGTTTTTAATTTTATAATTACCAACTAAACAATTAATATATTGATTTTTTTCATCAACAATTTCATCTGCTACAACGAATATACCAAAATTTGTTTCCATACTACTTATTTCAACAAATCCATCAATACATTTATCATATTTTGGTTTTAATTTATTACCAAATATTTCAATAGTAGCATTATCATTAAGAACAATATTTCTTAAATCTACAGATTGATTATAATTAGAAACTATTATATATTCACCTTTGTTTAAAGATAATTCTTCATTACCAAAGTAATGTTTAACTTTATTATATTCACTTACTTTCATAATATATTCTTTGGTATCATACCCAAGAAAAGGATATTTTTCTTTAATACTTTCAGCACTTTGTCCTAACGATTTTTCAAAAGTAAAGTTATTATCTATATAAATATTAAACACATCATAATTTTCTAACATAGATTCTATTTCAATATTATTTTCTTTATATATATCAATAATACTTTTTTTCTGATACATAATTTCTTCAACTGTTAGATTATTATAATCAACATTCATTTTTTTATAAAGTTGAATATCAGCTGTAGCATACTTTTCTATACCTTTGTTTAAAGACTCTTTTATTGAATAGGCACTTGATAACATACAAATAGTAAAGAATAACATTAAACATATTATTGTTGATGAAAATACCATTGTGTTAATTTTGCTACTAAATTGTCTTAAAATAAAACTATTAAGACCTTTATAATAAGTTTTCTTCATAGTCATAAAAACATTTAACAATAATCCAGATAATGACCAGAATATAAAGAATGTTGACACACTACCTAGTATTATTGGTATTATAATTTCCTTAAAGTCTGCAAAATTATATTTTGATAAAACTAAATAATATGTATATCCTAGTACAATACTAAATAATATAAAAATAAAAGTACATAATCTTTTGTTCTTGAATTTTATAGACTCATTTTTCTTTTTAGCATTCAATAAATCAATAAGTTTGCATTTATTAATACTAATAGTATTAAATATCATTACAATGAAATACATAATACAAAAATAAATAATTGTTTTAATACATGCACTTTGACTAAATGTAAATATAAATTTTTTCATATTAGCTTCAAACATATTAGCAACAACTATACTCATCAATTGAGAAACTAATATTCCAAATATTATTCCAACTACCAATGATATAGTTCCTATTAACAATGTTTCTATAAAAAGTATTAATGAAACCTTTTTTTTACTCATTCCAAGTGTTAAATAAATACCAAATTCTTTATTTCTTCTTTTAATTAAAAATCTAGAAGCATATATAATTAAAAAACCTAAAATAAAAGATACAAATACACTTACCGCAGATAATACTACATTCATTAATTTTATAATGTTAAGAGTTCTATTTGATACATTTAATAATACTGTTTGGCTATCTATAGAATTAAAGACATAAAATATTGCTACTCCTAGGACTATAGTAAAGAAATATATTGCGTAATCTTTGAAACTTTTCTTAATGTTAGATAACGATATCTTAAAGAGCATCATTTAAATCTCCTCCCAATTGTGTTATAACATCAATTATATTATTAAAGAATTCTTTTCTTGAATTTTTTCCTTTTTTTATTTCATTGAATATTTTGCCATCTTTGATAAATATTACACGAGTAGCATAACTTGCAGTAAATGCATCATGAGTAACCATTAAAATTGTCGTATCTAATTCATTATTCAAATAATTAAATTTTTCAAGTAACATTTTTGATGATTTTGAATCTAATGCACCAGTAGGTTCGTCAGCAAGAACAAGTTTTGGATTCGTAACAATTGCCCTAGCACTTGAAACTCTTTGTTTTTGTCCTCCACTCATTTGATATGGATATTTATTTAATACATCTGCAATATCTAACTCTTTAACGACTTTCTTTATTCGTTCATCAATTTCTTCCACTTTTACATTTTGAATTGATAAAGCAAGAGCAATATTTTCATATGCAGTTAAAGTGTCTAACAAATTAAAATCTTGAAAGATAAAACCTAATTCTTCTCTTCTAAATTTATTTAATCTGTTTCCTTTTAGTTTTGTTACATCAATATCCTCCAAATAAATTTTCCCATTAGTAACTTTATCTATAGTTGATATACAATTTAATAAAGTCGTCTTACCTGATCCGGATGCCCCCATTATTGCAACAAATTCACCTTTATTCACATCAAAAGAAATATCATCTATTGCTTTAGTTATATTATTTTTGCTGCCATAACATTTTTTTATTTTTTCTATTTTTAATATTCTACTCATTACTATTCTCCTTATATATTTTTAAAAATATACTTTCTATTCTTGAGTAACAAATTACTATTTATCAATTAGTATAATATCATAATCATAAGATAATATCAATTTATACTATTTTTGTCTCCAATGTCTCCATTTTTAAATAAAATGCTTATATATCAATTATTTCAAAAGACAAGAAGGGCTGGCGCCTCCAAAAAAAATAAAAGTCTTCTTTTGTAGAAGACTTTTTACTTTTCTTTATTTATTAATTCACTTCTTTTGCTAGAACAATAAGTCTTTTTGTAGCATCTGAATATCCTGTTTGCAATGTTATTTCTTTAGCACCATTAGTATTTCTTATCATATATGTTGCATCATTACTTTCTATTACTTGTTTATCATAAACTTCATAAACAGATTCTTTGTTAGCATGATCAACTATAATTATTTTATCACCATTTTCTAATTCTGATATTTTTTCAAAAGGATAATTTTGATATGCATGTCCAAATATTACTGTATTTCCAACTTCATTTAAAGTACCATATGCTATTCCTGTAGAAATATTTAATGTAGCTACATTTGCATATTTAAAAATTGGAGCATCAACATTAAATTTAGCTATTCTTATATATCCTACATATTCATGTCCTTCAACATATTTAGCTTGAGGTTCTTCTACCACATCTTCTTTTTCAACTTCATTAATTACATTTTCTTCAGTACCTATTTCAACTGTATTTTCAATTATTTCTTTATCTTCTGTTATGATATTTTCTACCACTTCATTTTGTGGTTCAACATCATTAGAGACCACTACTGTATTTTCTACTTTATTATTTAGCATTTCTGCTTCTAATGCTGTTTCATTATATTTCACAGCACATTCTTCGATTTTATTGTTTTTTTGAGCATTTACTATTGTTAAGATAATAACTGTAGTTATAATTGCTGTAGCAATTACTGTAATTATTATATATTTTTTCATATAAAACTCCTTCATTTATTTTTTTATATACATTTATTATAACATTTT
>JAZQTI010000037.1:0-2952 GCA_045630665.1 Candidatus Scatovivens sp. | reverse complement strand
CCGATGCTCTCACACCGTCTGAGGTCACAATAAGTCGATTTGATAAAGTTAAATAATAAATAGTATCGTCCAAAACAGTCATTGAATATGCTGTTTCATCTGTTATTTGATATTCTTCTCCACCTTTAACTTTTATAATTCCATCTTCATATTTATTATAAAATGTTGTTTTTCCATCAGCAAATGCTAATCCTATATTTGATAAATTCCCAATTGATTCTTCTTTTGAAAATAATGATTTAAATAAATTAACAATTCCTATTAACATTAGTAATATAACTATTGCTAATACTACTAATACAATTATTCTTCTTTTATTTAGTTTTAATTTACTTAATTTCTTTTTTATATCCATTATAATTTCTCCTCATTAGAATTATTAGTAAAATTATTCTATATCTGTTAATGTAAACGTTGTATCTATACTAAATTTATATACATCAACAACTATTAATGCTGCTTCTGCAGTAACTGCTGATGAAACTTTATATCCATCAATTTTAAGATTTTCTAAATCTTGAATAGTTAATTCTTTGTTATTATCTATAGCTTCTTGCATCATATTTCCAACTTTACTTATTAATGCATTTTTAGCTTCTTCTCTTGTTACTGTTTTTGTATTTTTATTAGCATTATTTTCTAGAGTTGTTGAGCTATAAGTATTTGTATCTATAAAATTCAAATTATCTTTTTTAGTTGTATATAAGTTTGTTAATTTTGTAGTTATATCATTTATTTGAGTTTTTCTTTCTTCTTCTGGTAAAGAATCTAAATAAATACAATTGTCTTGATTCAATTCTGGAATTCCTGCAACATCTGTAAATCTTAATGAATTTTCTGTTACAATTTGTGTTTCATTTTCATTTGTTGCAATTGTTATTATCACATCATTTTTTACTTCTTTTGAAGAAGCACTTCCTTCTATTTTTGAATCTATTTTAATTTTTTTATTTATTTTTTCATCTTGAATAAAACTATATTCTGCAATAATACTTGCACTTGCATTTGATTGAGTCTTTTTTATTTCTAAAGAAAAACCATCTGTTTTCTCACTAGTATCTTCTGCATTTTCTTTTTCATGAAGATAAGTAAGTTTCAAATAATTTCCTTCATACTCTTTAGTATCTTCATCATTAAATAATTCAATTTCTACAATATTATCATTTGGTAAAACTATATTTATTTTTTCTATTCTGTCTTGGCTTGCAAAAACATTAACTTTTAATCCGTTACCTTCATATTTTTCTACTTCTTTAATAAGTTTTTCAATTTCATCTTGTAAAATTTTAGTTGTAGCATTTACTTTTTTTCCTAATAATATTTCTTGTAAATAATCTTCTATAGTTTTCTCTACACCAATTAATTCTTCTATATTGGTTGTTTGAATCTCTGGTTCTGCAGAAACACTTAATATAGGTTCTTCTTTTTTATCTTCTTTTTCTTCTGACTCTTCTTTTATTGGAGTTATTGTTCCAACTGGTGTTAATGTTACTGTTGAAGTTACTGGTTGAAATGTTGTTTCTTCTGTTGTTTCTTGAGAATTTTGTTCAACTGTTTCTTGTGTAGTTGTTTGTTCTTCATAAAACTCTATAGAATTTTCTTTTACAACTTCACCTTCTACAACTTCAGTATTATTTATAACTTCTTCTACTGTATTTAAATTTTTAGATATAATAAATTTATTTAATAAATCTTCATCTTCTTTCAATTCTGTTAGAACTTTGATTATTAAAGAATTTAATTCTTCTTGATTTAATGAAAGAGAATAATTAGTAACTGCAACATCTTGAAGTGCATTCTCTATTGCTATATTTTCTTGAACTGAAAATTTTTCTTCTGGAATATTATTAAAAATCATTTCAAAATATTTTTTAGAATATTTTTCTTTTTCCTCTTCAGAAAAATCTAAAGTTTCTGTTTTTATTATTTCTGCAATTTTTTTATTATCAACTTCAATTCCAAAAACATCTTTAAATTTATTGAAATTAGCTCCAATATATTTTTCTGATATTTCATTTGTTTGTAATGCAACAGCATCTTCTGTTAATAAGCCATTTAATCTAAATATTTCATTTCCTGAATAACTAAGAATACCTTCACTATATACTTTAAGTTTTTCCATATCTGAAAAGCTTGATAGTTCTAAATTAAATTTTGTAAAATCTAATTCATTTACATCTTCGTTTTCTATATCTGTTGTTAAATTTACTTTTGTATCTAACTCATAATTTTCAGCAAAAATTCTTTTGTATAAAGTTGAATAAATATTTTTTTCTAATAACTTGCTAGCATTAGCTTTTGATATATTTTCAATAAACATTACTTTATATGATACTGTTGGATTTGAAAAATACCAGTATAAAACACCTACAACAATTGCAAGTATTAAAAGAATAAATAATATAAATCCACCTTTACCTTTTTTCTTCTTTTTACTGTTGTATCCACTTCCAATTAATATATCTTCTATTCCATTATTAATCATATTTTTCTCCTCACTTTTATGATGATATTATATATAATATTTCCAAAAATAACAATATAAATTTACATATTTTTGACATAAATTTATGGCTCATTTTTGCTTATTTTATCGGCATTTATAGCAACAAAAAAAGCGTTACGCTTGTAACGCTTTTCCAAACTATCTAAAATTATTCTGCTGATTCAGCTGTTTCAGCTTCTGGAGCTTCATAAGCTTCTAAAATAGCTTTTTGAATTTTTTCTCTTGTTTCAGCATTAATTGGATGAGCTATATCTTTAAATTCTCCGTTTGGAGTTTTTTTGCTTGGCATAGCTATGAATAATCCATTTTGACTTTCGATAACTTTAATGTCGTGAATTACGAATTCACCATCGAATGTTACAGAAGCAACTGCTTTCATTCTGTTTTCTAAATTTACTTTTCTTAAACGTACATCTGTTATTTGCATTTTTTAAGCACCTCTTTCT
>JAZQTI010000036.1:0-17934 GCA_045630665.1 Candidatus Scatovivens sp. | reverse complement strand
ATTATATTATTATTTTAAAATTCTTAAAATTTTATTAATTTTATTATTGTATTCCAATACATAATATATTATGTTTACTTTTCTTATTTTTTGTAATATAATGTTAAATATTTATTAATGAGATTTTATACAAATTTATTTATATTTTATAAAATTTATAGAAAGGATTTTTATGAATAACCCTGAACTTTTATCTCCTGTTGGAGATTTTGAATGTTTAAAAGCAGCTGTTCAAAACGGTGCTAATGCTGTTTACCTTGGAGCATCTTCTTTTAGTGCAAGAGCTAAAGCTACAAATTTTGACAACAATGAATTAATTGATGCAATTAATTATGCAAAATTAAGAAATGTTTCTGTTCACCTAGCATTAAATACTTTAATAAAAAACGAAGAATTTAATGATGCAGTCAAACTTGCTGTTGATGCTTATAATGCTGGTGTTGATGCAATTATTATCCAAGATTTAGGCCTTGCTACATATTTAAGAAAAAATTATCCTGATATTGTCTTACATGCTAGTACACAAATGACTGTACACAATTTAGATGGTGTACTTCAACTTGAAAAATTAGGTTTTTCAAGAGTTGTACTATCTCGTGAATTATCTTTAGATGAAATAAAATATATAAGAGAAAATACTAATTTGGAATTAGAAGTATTTATTCATGGAGCGCTTTGTATATCTTATTCTGGACAATGCTTATTATCTAGTATGATTGGTGGTCGTTCTGGAAATAGAGGACTTTGTGCTCAACCTTGTCGTTTACCTTATGAACTTATAGAAGAACAAAATAATAACTCATCAGTGTTAGATAAAGGATATTTAATGAGCCCAAGAGACAACTTTGGTATGGAATTTTTACCAGAACTTATAAAAATGGGAATTAATTCTTTTAAGATTGAAGGAAGAATGAAAACACCTACTTATGTTGGAGTTGTTACAAAACATTATAGAAAATATATAGATTTAGTTTTGAATAATATAAATCTTGATAATAATTCTTTAAAAGATCTTATAAATAAAAATTTAAGCCAAAAAAATTCAGAAACTAATCTAACAGACAAAGAAGAAATTACTCAAGTTTTCAATCGTGGTGGATTTTCAACAGGGCATTTCAAACCTACTCCAAACAAAGAATTAATTTTTAAAGACAAACCTAATAATATGGGAATTTACGTTGGAACAATTTCTCATATAAATGAAAATAAAGGACATCTAAAATTAAAATTAGAAAACACTTTATCTATTGGAGATAGAATTTCTATTAACAATGAAAGTTATACTGTTTCTGAATTAATGATTGATAATAAAAATTACGACTCTTTAGACAAAGGAACTACTGTAAAAATCGGAAGAATGAAAGGAAAAATTTCTGTTGGAAATAAAATTTACAGAATTGAAACTTCTAAATTAAATAAAGCTATCTCTCCTACTTTTAAAGAAGATAAAAATTTCAGAAAGGTTAATCTATTCGGAAAAATCATTTTAAAAGAAAATACTCCAATTTCATTTAAAGTTTGGTCTGAAGAAAAATTTTATTCTGGCTTAACTGTTGAAATTACAACTGATACTATTCCTCAACCTGCTTTAAACAAACCTATTTCAAAGGAAAAAATCTTCGAGCAACTTTCAAAAACAGGAAATACAGAATTTAGTTTTACTGATATTGAAATAGTTTTAGATGACAATTTATTTGTTCAAATGAGTATTTTAAATGATTTAAGAAGAAATGTTTTAGAAAAACTAGAAAATCAAGTTTTAAATACACACTCTCATAATTTAGCTTTTTCTGAAATATCTAATTTAGAAAAAGCAAATTTAAATACTACTATTAATAATACTCATACTGAAAATGAAAATAAACCTATATCACTTTTATTAAATATTATTAATCCAGCTTATGCTTATAATGATTTAAACGGTATAAACAAATTATATATTCCTTTAAATTATTTTATAAATTCAAAATATGAAACAATATTAAACACTCTTACATCAACATTTAATACTTATGTTTATATGCCTCATATTTTAAAAATTAATAAACAAAAATTTATAGATTTCGAAAGAATAATATCAAAATATGATATTAAAGGTTTTGTAATTTCTCATTTTTCACAACTTGAACTTGTTCAAAAATATAATCTAGAATTAATTGCAAACTTTAATTTAAACACATATAGTAATGTATCAATTAACAATTTAAATAACTTTAACTTTTCTTGTTTTACATCTTCTGTGGAGCTTGAAAAAGAAGAGATAAATCAATTAAATCAAAACTCTAGTATTCCTTCAGAAGTTATTGTTTACGGAAAAATTCCTGTAATGACAAATGGATACTGTTATTTAGGAAAATCAAATAAATGTTATAAAGAATGTACTAGAAAATGTGAGAATAATTCAAGATTCTATTTAAAAGACAGAATGGATTTCGAATTTAGAATTATACCAGATAATACTTCTACTTTAACAACAATTTATAATAGTAAAACTTTATCTGTTAAATATGATGATATCGTTTGTAATTCTATTCGTATAGATATTTTAGACGAAAATTTGGATGAAATACAAAATATTATAGACACTGTAAAACTTGGTAATCGTTTTGAAGGTAAAGATTACACAAATGGAAAACTATAAAAAACAAACCTCTTATTTTTCAATAAGAGGTTTTTGTTTTAACCATTGTTTGGCACTTCTACATTATTAACAACATTTTCTATTACAACTTCTTTTGGTTCTATATTGTTATTTTGATTTGTATCTTTTAAATCTATTTCTTCATTTGTTTTTCCATCTACTATTGTGTAATTTGAAAGATCTGGTAATTCAACATCTCCTAATCCTGTTGTATTGAAATTTATTTCATATGTATAACTGTATAAATCTCCATTAGTAAATGCTGCTTCAGCTTTTATTAATTTGTTTGATTTCTTTTCTATCCAATATTTCTTTGTACATAATTCTTCTTGTATTGTAATTACTGTACATTTTTTTCCATTATGCAATTCTGATTCTATCTTATTTGAAATATCTCCTGCAAACATTAATCTTCCAAAAAAGTTAGAAGAATATCCCGGATACAATGTTGCAAAAGATTCTTTTCCAACTACTGCAATTGGACCATCTATTGTACTTAATAAAATAGCTTCATTTACTTTTTCTGATACTTGTAATGCAAGTTCTCCATCATACCAAATATATATTCCATTATTATAAACAAATTTTCCAATACCATCTCTATAATAAGAATATGTTGTTGTAACAACACCATTATTGGTTATCATTGTTTTCATATTGTAATTTTCTTTTTCTATATTTTTTTGAACATCAGATAATATATTTTCTAAAACAATAAATCTTGTTATTGTAATAACTCCAAAAATTAATCCAATAACAGCAAAAACAATTAATATTCCAATTAAAATTTTCATTTTTTTGCTCATTTTTTCCTCTTTCCTAAGTATATAACTTTAAATAATATTGTTGTATGTATTTAATTTTATCAACATATAATTTATTTTTCAATAGAATTTATAAGTTTTTGTTTATAAAAAACTACAAGACACGAAAATATTCGTGCCTTGCAGTAATAATACATATTCAGTTAATCGTCTTCTTTAAGAACCTTCATAAGAGTATCAGTTTGAACATTTGTATGATAAAAATCTTTTTTGGCGCATCCAGCTCTACCACCGCCAGCACATGCACAAGCGCAAGCACATCTACTAGCGCATGCACAAGCACATCTGCTGCTCGTATAGATATGGGTTCTGCTTCCACCATAACCACTGCCTCCGCCGTATCCATCATCAATTAAGCTCAGTATAAGCATAATGAATACGATAACCACAACAATGATAATCAGTACAACAAATGGATTCACGCCATCATCGTCTTCTTTGACTTGCCCCTCCTCTGTTGCTTCAAATGCATCCAGATTATAATATACAGATGCATTTAATTTTTCATCAAAGGTAAGACTTGCATTCCAGACAAGATATCCATCTACCGGTTCATTGTTATTATTTGATTTAAGAACATTGTGATTATTCCACATTATAGTAATGTTCTTAACTTCGATTTCATCAAACCATCCCGGAGTAAAAGAATATCTAAGTGTATGGTCTTCTTTGTCAATCACATACATATTACTTTGATGAATAGAGAATTCAAAAATAATAGTCTCGTTTGCATGATATTCTCTATCAAAATAAATAAATACGTATGTTTGACCACTTTCTTTTTCATATTTAATTTTATCGATATTACTGGTTAAAGCGGTAATCTCATCAACATTTTTGTTTGGGATACCAACTTTTACCCAAGAGAGCGGGCCTTCAGAAGTGTCGTCCAAAACAGTCCATTCAAGTCGATATTTGATATCCATAGTTCCATCATTTCTCATATCAACCTGAATAGTATAGTTCTGGATTTCGTCTAACGGATTTTCAACAGCCAAAGCATTCATTGGCAACACTAGAAGTAGCATTGCCACTGCTAAAATCATGAAAATAACCTTATGGTTTCTTTTTAACTTTGCCATAACACATTCTCACTCCCCTCAGAAATCTCGTCTCAACGGACACTTAGGATCAACATTTGCCGCAAATTTTCTGGTAGAAATGGAAAGCGGTGCATTCCAAATTCTCTTCCAAGGATCTTTGAGCATATTTCCCAAATAGCCATTGACATCCAACCAACTCTGACACGGTGCCACATCTCCGTTAGGAGCAATAGCCATATTGCTCATGCAAGCTCCACAGGTAGGTACCTGGAGATTGATAGATCTCAACTTATCTTCAGGCACAAGTCCAGGAGATGTGAAGCCAATTTCAATTCCATTTTCAGAGCAATATTTTGCAGCTTCTTTCAGAACTTCAAACAGCTCATCACTGCTCAATTGTTCTTTTTTTGCATCTTCATTTCTTGCATTTCCAGTATAGATAATACCAGAACAAGAAACAAATTCCACTCCAAGCTCCTTCAGGAACTGCAGAGTTTTAACGTAATCTTTGTTGATTCTGCAAAGAGGAGTATTTACACTGACGTTCAAGCCTGCTTCCAAGGCATTTTGGATACCCTGGACAGTCTTATCAAATGCATGAGCTCCGGTAAGAGCTTCATGTTCATCCTTATTGCAAGAATAAAGCGTAATCTGCACACTATCCAAACTTGCTTCATAAAGCTGATCACAAAGTTCAGGAGAAAGCAAAATTCCATTGGTGTTCAAACGGGTAACAAACCAACTTGCATATTCGACAAGTTCAACCAAGTCGTTTCTCAAAGTAGGTTCACCACCGGTAAATGTCAACTGCGGAATATATGCTTTTCTGCATTTGTCAATGATTTTTTTCCATTCTTCTGTTGTGAGTTCTTGTACTTCTGCTTGATGTTGACCAGCAGCATAACAGTTACTGCATTTCTGATTACAGTGCCATTTTCCATTTCTGGTCATAGCACTAATCATAAGGTCCATTCGATGAGGAGCATTCATTACAGGAGCATACTCACCAATACTCATGTAAGGAATTTCTTCATCAGGTGTTCTTCCATATGCAACATCCAAAATAACCTTAAAAATCCTTTCCAGGTCATCCTTAAGGGTGTCACATCCCGTCTTGTAGTACACTTTCTTTACCTTGGAAATGGTCTTTGCCTTGATCGTTCTGAAATCATTTTCAGTAATTTCTCTGCCATTATAGACATTGATTTGATCGATGAATTCAGAAAGCAAAATTGTCCACGAAGGATTAAGCGGCAGAATATCCTTACCATTAAGAATAACTGCACTTGGTGCTTTTTCCTTTCCAGGGCGAGGCGGTACTAAGTGAATTCGCACCACACCGGGTCCTTTAGGATTTAATGTAGTGTGTTTCACCTCTCTCAAATGTTTTACTTGATACAGCATTTCGATTAGATTCATAATGAAAACCCCCTTGTTGTATTATTTTCCGAAAACTTTTTATTTACAAATTTTATCAATCTGTAAAGTTTTCGAAACGAAATTGTATCGCCAAGCATTATAGCACATTTACATAATATTTTCAACCTCAAAAAAGTAGTAAGCATATTTGCCTACTACTTTTAAATAATTTATTTTATTTTTCTAATTTATGATATACTTTTTTACCTTTTCTTAAAATAGCATATCCTTCTTTAAAATCTTCATCACTTAATTTATAAGAGATATCTTCAATTTTATTATCATTTAATGAAATTCCACCTTGTGCAATTAAAGTTTTAGCTTGTCCTTTTGAAGGTGCAATTCCTGTTTGAACTAATGCATCTAAAATTGAGATGTTTATATCTTCAATTTTTGTTGTTGGCATATTATCTAAATTTCCACCATTTCCAAACAAAGCTTCTGCTGCGTCTCTAGCTTTTATAGCTTCATCTTCTCCATGAATTAATTTTGTTATTTCATAAGCAGCAATTTTCTTAGCTTCATTGATTTCTTGGTCTTTTAATGAAGATAATCTATCAACTTCCTCGTCTGGTAAAAATGTAAGTAAACTTAATACTTTTCTTACTTCTGTATCTCCTATATTTCTCCAATATTGGTAGAAATCATATGGTGATGTTTTTTCTGGATTTAACCATAAAGCACCTTTAGCTGTTTTACCCATTTTTTTACCTTCAGCTGTTGTTAATAGCTTGAATGTTAAACCATAAGAATCTTCGGTTCCAATTTTTCTTATTAACTCAACTCCACCTATTATATTTGACCATTGATCATTTCCACCAATTTGCATTTTGCAATTGTATTTATCATGTAAATATAAGAAATCGTAACTTTGAAGTAATAAATATCCCATTTCGAAGAATGTTAATCCTGTTTCAAGTCTTGTTTTATAACATTCTTGAGCAAGCATTCTACTAATTGTAAATTTACTTCCTATTTCTCTCATAAAGTCTATATAATTTAAATCTAATAACCAGTCTGCATTATTTACTATAATAGCTGCATTTTCGCCTTCAAAAGAAACAAATCTTTCAGCTTGTCTTTTGATTGCTTCAACATTGCTATCTAATTGTTCACGAGTTAACATTTGTCTCATATCTGTTCTTCCAGATGGATCTCCTATTGCGGCAGTTCCTCCACCCATTAATATTATAGGTTTATGTCCTGCTTTTTGAAGTCTTGAAGCAACCATTAATGCAACAAAATGTCCTATATGCATACTGTTAGCAGTTGGATCTATTCCTATATAAAATCTTACACTTTCTTTTTGAAATAATTCTCTCATTTCTTCTTCATGTGTAAGTTGTTCTATGTACCCTCTATTTTCAAGTTCTTTTATTATGTCTGTCATCAAAATCCCCCCAATATTATAAGCTAATCTTTCCTTCTGATATTTCATTATTTAATCCTGTTGCATCTTCTGCAACATAAATACCATTAAATTCTTCATAGCCTAAATATCGATTTAAGTTTCTTGCACTAATTCCTGTATATGCTGAAATTTCTGTTTTTGTTACTCCTGATACATAATTGTCTGCAAAAAATCCTTTTAATTTACTTAAATCTGCAAAATCTTTTTTCTCGCATTCATGGCAAACTTCTACATCTGATGCATAAAATTTTCCACAACGAGCACATCTTTTTAATTCCATAATTTAGACCCTCCTAATTTTAATATTGCTTATTTTATCATATATTCTTAAAAAAAGATATATGTTTTTTAATTTTTATTAAATTAAATTTTCCATATAATTTAAACTTATATCTAAATCCTTCCAAGTCGCATAAATCCTGTCTGTTACTGGATTTGGGATTCCAAAAGCAACTGAATATGCAAAATTTTTATCCCAAGCTATATAATGTTCATATCCACTTGTTTGTGTTAAATCATGATTGTTCAAAAAATTCTTTAATTCTAAAATTTTCGTTCTTTCTTCTATCCCTTTAGCAGATAACACATTTGTTCTTGAAGAATTAAATGTAATAAAATTTAATATACTCATACATATAACAAAAAATGTCGAAATTATTCCTATGCCCGAAATCCACATTGCTATAATTGTAAAAAAGCCCCAAACTCCAATTCCAATATAAGTAATTAATTTAATTCCTTTTTGTCCAAATTCTTTAATAATTTTTGCTGAAAAAGAATCTTTTAAAAATTTAGTAAACCACATAAATGTAATGCAAAAACTTGCCAATAAAGTTGCAACTAGATAAGTTCCTTGCCATTCTTTATTTAATGTTAAAAGTAATGTAGGTGTATTTATAAATAGCATAAGCGCTATATATGCTAATGCATTTAGTAAAAGTGTTTTTAAAGGAGATAATAATTTTTTTGAATATAAATTTGAAAATATAACATCTGCAATACTTTTTATTTCGTCTAGAAAACCTTGATGTGTATATTTATTTATATATCTTCCCATTTGAGAATAACTATAATATCCTTTTAATCTTGAATTTATTTCTTCAAATGTAATAACTCTTTTTTTTGCAAATATAGCTTTAACTAGTAAATGTTCATATATTTCTAAATTTGAAGTATGCACTAAAGCTATTGTATTTTCATCGATAACATTAATATTTTTTCTTATTTGTAGTTCAACTATTGTAGCCATTATTAAATTTTTTATATCTATTTTTCCATCAACTATAACTTCTGCTAAAATTGGCGAAAGTAATTCTTTTGTTGATTTTCTAATGTTAATAATTTTCTTTTTTCCTCTTATATAAATAGCTAAAGCAAAAAGTAAAATACTAATACCAAACATTGCAGCTACACGATTATTTAAATAATGTTCTCTAAATTGATTATAGACAATTAAAACATCTTCCATGATATTCTCCTTTTAATTTGTCTTTTGTTTTTTTAATTTTAAAATATCACATAATTTTAAAATTGTATTTTTGACTCCTCTAAGTAAGCACACTATTAAAAGTGATGAAACAAAAATTACAACAAGTCCTACTGCTAAATAAATTAATTCATATGCAAAATTTCCTATTTTATCAAATTTATATAAATCTATTTTAGCTAAAAGCAAATAGTGAATTAAATAAATACCAAATGTTTTATCTGCAACCCAATTTATAACATTTCCTATTTTTTCATTTTTTATATCAAAAGAATAAATTGCCATAAACATTGCTGTTGCTGAGAAAATATTTAATATTGTACATTTCCAGTCAACAAAACTTACTCTTCCTGCAATATCATAAAAATTATTTAAAACCATATAATTCATTTCTATTTTATATCTTATTACATTTATTGCAACAAATACTAAACTAGAAAATAAAAATACTTTTTTGTTATTTTTTATTTTATCTTTATGTACAAATAGTTCATAACCAAGTAATACATATAAAATATCTAAATCAATCATTTTAAATGCTTTTATAGTACCAATTGGTAATGTTACAAATCTTTGAATATCATTAATTAATAATGCAAATATACCAAATCCTAATATCATTCTTCTCGCAAGCTTTGAATTATCTGTATCTTTGCAAAGAAGCCATAACACTGGTATCCATAATGTAATTTTTAAATAAGAAACTATATACCATAAATGAGAACATAAACTATTAATATAAACTACATCACCTGTTACAATTGTTTTGAAAATTCCTTGTAAATTTAAATTAATTAAAGCATTCTCTAAACACCAAGTAATACTTTCTTTATTTAATATAAACATATAAAAAATTTGAGCAAATAACACAAATATTATTACTGGTATTACAACTTTTTTTAAAGTACTTTTCCATATTTTTTTGTAACTACGACCATTTACTAAGAAAAATCCCATAATCATATAAAATATTGGAACACCGTCTGAAAAAAAGCATTTTTCAAATAATCTACTCCAGTCAACTTGTGAATGATATTGATCAAATACATTTAAAGATAAATGTGTTAAAACTACTGTTATACAAGCTACTATTCTAATAAGTTCTATTGATGCATCTCTTTTTTTATTTTGTTTTTCTTCATTTTTTTGTATAACTTTTTTTTCTAATGTTTCTATACTTTCTGAAACTACTGCTTCTTTTACTTCCATTTTTTCTCCTTATTTTATTGTAATTTTGTTTCTACAATTCCTTTTCCGTTTTCTGATGTTATTTTTAATATTGCTCCATTTACAATTGCCATTTGTGGTGAAACATGTCCAATATCAGCATCACAAATCACAGGAATTTGTAAATCTTCTAAAGATATTCTTACAGCTTCATTAAAGCTTGTTTCATATTCTTCTCTAACAAATAATGGTCTTCCAAAAACAATACCATTGCAATATTTAAAATATCCTGCTGATTTCATTTGCCATAAAGTTCTTTGTAATTCTGCTGTGTTCATTTCAAATGCTTCTAAAAACCAAATTATTCCGTCTTCTTTATGTTTTTCAATATACTCTTGAACTTTATCATATTTAGTTCCTATGTATGATTTTATACAATCTAAACAACCGCCAACGCTTCTACCTTGCATAGTTATTTTTTCGCCACCGATTATGTTCTTCCATTCAACTTTTTCTGATAAATTATATCCAGCATGAGGATTTGTCTCTTCTAAATTCCATTCTTTTTCATACATTTCAAAAGATTCTTGAATAACCTCATTACCTTTTTCTATTTCTAAACTATCTATTAAACTTTTATGTAATGGTATCATTGCATAATCTTTTATTGTTTGAGCATACATAGTAGGAATATCTAATATTGTATTAAATAAATATCCTATTCCTGTTATATCAGAATATCCTTGTAACCATTTAGGTTTTAAAGTTTTAATTTTATCGAAATCCAAATAATCTAATATTTCACATAGAAAATCTCCACCAGTTGCAAAAATAATTAATTTTACCTCTTCATTTTCTAAAAGCTCCATAAACTCTTTTGCTCTTATCTCAGCTGATGCACTTCTTCCAAAATCATCTTTTCTAACACTTTCAGTTTCAATAACTTTGTATCCCATTTCTGTAAGAGCTTTTATTGCAAAATCTAATTTTTCTATTTTTTCTGGTTTGCTAATTCCACTTGAAGGAGCACAAATTCCAATTGTATCTCCTATTTTTAATCTTTCAGGATAATTCATCTGTATTTCCTTTCTATTTTGTCTTTATTTATTTTTTATCATTTCTAATATTTCATTTTTTAATGTTTCTACAATTTCATCTTGAGGAATTTTTCTTACTATTTCACCTTTTTTGAAAAGCAACCCTTCATTTTTTCCTCCAGCAATTCCTATATCAGCTTCTCTGGCTTCTCCTGGTCCATTTACTGCACATCCCATAATTGCAACTGTAATATCAGCATCTAAAGTTTGTAAGAATTTTTCCATTTCTTTAGCAATTGGAATTAAATCATATTGAATCCTTCCACAAGTAGGACATGATACAAGTTTTGGACTATTATTATATAGATTACAGTTTTTTAAAATTTCTTTACATACTGGTATTTCTTCTACTGGATCATCTGATAAAGAAACTCTTATTGTATCTCCTATTCCTTGTCTTAACATTACGCCTAAACCAATACTTGATTTTATTGTTCCACTAAAAGTTGTTCCTGCTTCTGTAATTCCTAAATGTAATGGATAAGGGAAAACTTCCGCAGCTTTTTCATAAGCTTCCACACACATATCCAAATTTGACGCTTTTAAAGAAATAGCAATGTCATAAAAGTCTAATTTTTCTAGTATTTCCACATGTCTTTTTGCACTCTCAATCATTGCATCACTACAAGGTTTTCCATACTTGTCTAAAAACTCTTTTTCTAATGAACCTGCATTTATTCCTATTCTTATAGGTATATTTTTAGCTTTACAAGCTTCTACAACAGCTCTTGTTTTTTCTTCATCTCCAATATTTCCAGGATTAATACGAACCTTATCAACTCCAGCTTCTATTGCAGCTAATGCTATTTGATAATCAAAATGTATATCTGAAACTATTGGTATGTGTATTTTTTCTTTTATTTCTTTAATTGCTTTTGCATCTTCAACATCTAAACATGCAACTCTTATAATTTCACAGCCAACTTTTTCTAAATCTAATATTTGTTTTACAGTTGCTTCAACGTCTTTTGTTTTTGTATTACACATAGATTGAATAACAACTTTATTTTGTCCACCTATTTGAATTCCACCAACATAAATTGGTCTTGTTTCTGTTCTTTTATACATAATTTCTCCTTTTATTTTAATATATAAAAATTCAAAATCAGTATATCACAAAATACCTCTTATGCAAATATTTTAAAAATAAAAAATACTAGAGCAAAATCACTCTAGTATTTTTATTTTATTATCCTATTCTTTGTTTTAAACTCATCTCACAATATTTGCATCTATAAACTTCATTTTCTCTATCTGTTAAGTTAAAAACTTGATCTAATGCTTTTTCTATTGAAGTTATACATCTTGGATTTTTGCATTTAGCAACATTAACTATTCTTTCTGGAAGAGATAATTTTCTTTTTTCAATAATAGTATCATCTTTCACTATATTTACTGTAACATTTGGATCTATAAATCCAAGTTTATCTAAATCAATTTCTATATCTCTATCAATTTTTATTATATCTTTTCTTCCCGTTTTTTTACTTTTTGCATTTGTTATAATTGCAACTTGACAATCTAATTCATTTAATTTTAATAAATCATATATTTTCATAGCATTTCCGGCTTGAATGTGATCTATTACATAACCATTTTTTATACTATCAATGTTCATTTATTCTACCCCCAATAATTTCATTATTAATGCCATTCTTATATACATTCCATATTGTGCTTGTTTAAAGTAGCATGCTCTTGGATCCTCATCAACATCTGTTGAAATTTCGTTTACTCTTGGTAATGGATGCATTACACATAAATCTTTTTTAGCTTTTTCTAGTTTTTCTTTATTTAAAATATAATAATCTTTTAATCTTATATAATCCTCTTCATTAAAGAATCTTTCTTTTTGAACTCTTGTCATATATAAAATATCTAATTCCCCCATATATTCTTCTATATCATGAGTTTCAACATATTCTATATTATTTTTATCTAATATATCTTTTTTGATATATTCTGGAATTACAAGTTCCTTTGGTGAAATTAAAACAAATTTGATATTTTTATATCTAGACATAGCAGAAATTAAAGAGTGAACTGTTCTTCCAAATTTTAAGTCTCCGCAAAGACCGATTGTTAAATTATCTAATCTGTCTTTTTCGCATTTAATAGTAAGTAAATCAGTTAATGTTTGAGTTGGATGGTTGTGTCCTCCATCTCCCGCATTAATAATTGGAACTGTTGATTTTTCAGATGCAACAAGTGGTGCTCCTTCTTTTGGATGTCTCATTGAAATTATATCAGCATAACATCCTACAGTTCTTATTGTATCAGCAACAGTTTCGCCTTTAGATACTGAACTTGAAGATGCTTCTGAAAATCCTAGAACCTCTCCTCCTAGTCTAAGCATTGCAGCTTCAAAGCTTAATCTTGTTCTTGTACTTGGCTCAAAAAATAAAGTAGCTAATAGTTTACCATCACATTTATGAGAATATTTCTCTTTATTAGCAATGATATCTTTAGCTACTTCAATCAACTTATCGATTTCTTCTACAGACAAATCTTTTATATCAATCAAATGTTTCATTTTTTTACTCCTTTATAATTTGTTTGTTCAATTTTATCAAAAAAGATACTATTTTGTAAATAGTATCTTTAAATTATTATATTTATTTATCTTCTAATGTATTTTCTTGTTTTTGAGGGAAATCTTCTTTTTGCATTTCTTTTTGAGCTTTTTTTGAAAAATCACTTTGTTCTTTTTGACTTGGTACTCCTTCTTTTAAATAAGAATCAAATTCTGATAAACCTTGAGTTTTTCCATTATTGTTTTCCTCTAGCTGTTTTCCTTCTAATCTTTCGTTTACCTTTTGAGCCAAAGTTCTGATAGAATTTTCAAGTGTAATACCCACTCTGCTATATCTTATTTTGTCTACTACTTCTTGAAACCCTTTTATAATTATTTCTTCATCAACACCGTTGTGTTTTTAAAGCCTGTCTATTTATCTCATCACCTTTTTCAAAAAAAGATAAAGCATTTTGATAAAACTTATCATAAATTTCATCAAAATTAATAGTTTCGGAAGTATCTTGATGAGCTAATGAAAGAATATCAGAAAATTTATAATTCTCACCTGATTCTTTTAATTCTTTTCTATTTTTAAAAAAATTAGCTGGAAATCCTGTTACATATTTAGCCAAAGAAGCAACACCTGTTCCCATAATAGCAACTGTTTTTGCCATTTGATCATTACTTTCTTTTCTCATTTGATTTATATCCATAAGCTATATCCTTTCTTTAAAAATATACCTCATAAATATATTTTATCACTTTTTATTAAGTTATGTCAACTTTGTATTATGATATCTCTTTTTAGTAAGTCACCTCGTACAGTTCCAGTTCCAATATATTTATCCTTTTCATCATAAATATTGTAAACTCCATCTTCAACATTATAAGTTAGCATAACACCATTTAAAAACAATTGTAATTTTCTTGAATTTAATTTTAATTTTGGTAATTTTTCGAATACTTTTTCCATAAGTATTATATTTCTTTCTAAAAATTCTTTATTATCTTTTTCTTTTTCTAATGTTTCAAAATCTATCGCTGTATCTAAAGAAAAATTATCTACTAAAATTCTATTTAAAGAACTCATATATCCAACTGTTTTTAATTTTTCTGCTATATCTTCACATAGCACTCTTATATAAGTACCTTTTGAGCAACTAACTCTTATTTCGATCTCATAAAGTTCTTTATTAAAACTTAATAATTCAAGTTCATATACTTCTATATTTCTTGGTTCTACTTTTACTTCAATCCCTTGTCTTGCATATTCATAAAGTTTTTTTCCATCAACTTTTATTGCAGAATACATTGGAGGTATTTGTTCTTGTTTTCCAATAAAAGATTTTAGAGTATCTTCAAGATCTACTTTATTTAATAATTCTATATCAACATTTTTTCTTTCTATGACTTCGCCTTCTTGATCTCCTGTACTTCTTTTTTCACCTAACTTTATTTTAGCAATATAAGTTTTGTTATGTTCTATTAAATATTTTGAAAGTTTTGTATATTCACCTAATAAAACAGGTAAAACTCCAGTTGCCATTGGATCTAAAGTTCCTGTATGTCCTGCTTTTTTTACATTTAATATCTTTTTAACTTTTGAAACTACATCTTGTGAAGTAAACCCTTTTGGTTTGTTTATAATTATAATTCCTTGCATAATAACCTTCTTTATTTAAAAAATTACCAATGATATGTCTCATGGTTTGAAATTTTGAAAGCTCTAAAAAGCTGTTCAAGCAAAAATACTCTTATTAATTGATGTGGAAATGTCATCTTTGAAAAACAAATCATTTCATTTGCTTTTTTTAAAACTTCATCTGAAATACCTAGCGTTCCACCAATAATAAATGTTATTGTACTAAAACCTCTTACCGTAATATTTTCTAACTTTTCTGAAAATTGTTCTGAAGTAAATTGTTTTCCATTCAAATCTAATGGAAAAACATATGAATCTTTTTTTATATTTTCAAGAATTTTTAGTCCTTCTTTATTTTTTACCTCTTGTATTGTATTTTCATTAATTTGATTTGGTAATTTTTCATCTGAAATTTCTATTATTTTTAAATTACAGTATTTAGATAAACGTTTAGAATACTCATCAACAGCTTCTTTTAAATATGATTCTTTTAATTTTCCAACACAAATAATATTAATATTTAACATCTTTTTTACCCTATCTTTTTATTTTTATTTAAAAAGTGAATCCATTGCAAAATTCTTATTTGAACCTAGCCCTGAATTCACTTTAACTTTTGTAATATAAATCTATAATTTAGAATTATTCTTCTACTTCTTCAACTGTATTTGTAACAACATCTTCTTCAACTGTGTTTTCTACAGTGTTTGTTGCATCTTCAGAATCAGCAACTTCATCAGCTTCTGTTACTTCTGTATTTGTAACATTTGGATTAACAACAACTTCATCTTCAACAACTTCTTGTTCTTCTACTACTGTAGCTTCATTTTCTGGAAGAGCTTCTTCATTGTTTCCTCTTACTGCAAAAGATATTGATACACCAGCTAAAATAACTAATAATATAAATATTCCGATTAATGCAACTAATGTTATTCCTTTTTCACTTCTCATATTTTTTCTTCCTCCTAAAATTTTAACTTTTGTTTATCGGTATTATTTTATACAATAATTAAAATTAATTCAAGTTTTTTATATATCATTTTTATAACATTATTTAAATTTGGTCATATTTTAGTATATAATACAGAAAAATAATTGAAATATATAACTTTCAATTCACAAAAAATAAAAAGGAGATATTTATGTTTGATAATATTATAGATGAAAATAAAAATGAAATAATTAATACTCTTTCAGAATTAATAAAAATACCAAGTGTTTCTACAGAAACAAATAATCATTCTCTTCCATTTGGAGAACATTGTACAAGTGCTTTAAATTATATTTTAGAGCTTGGAAATTCTATGGGATTTAGAACAAAAAATATTGATAACTATTGTGGTTTCATAGAATTTGGTGAAGGTGATGAATTAGTTGGAATTATAGGTCATTTGGACGTTGTTCCTGCTTTAGAAGATGATGGCTGGACTACTCCTCCATTCTCACCAAACATTCGTGATGGAAAACTTTTTGGTAGAGGATCTATTGATGATAAAGGTCCTGTAGTAGCATCTCTTTATGCTATGAAAGCAATTAAAGATTCTTGTAATATTTCTAAAAGAGTTAGATTAATTCTTGGTTTAAATGAAGAAAAAGGTTGGAAATGTATAGATTATTATAAAAAACACGAAGAATGGCCTGTTATTGGTTTTAGTCCTGATGCTAACTTCCCTGCCATTTTTGCTGAAAAAGGAATTTTATCAATCGAACTAAAAAACACTTTTTTAATAAAAGGTTATGAAATATTAGAAATAACAACTAACAATAATGCAATAAATGTTGTTCCAAAATATTGTTCAATTACATTAAAATTGAATCCGGAAACAGAATCTAATTTTTCTAAATTAGAAGCTTCAAAAAACAATCATATTAACTTAACTGTATTAGAAAATAATATTATAAAAATCGAAGCATTTGGAACAGCAGCTCATGCAGCACATCCTGAACTTGGAGAAAATGCTATAAAAATTCTAGTTCAATTTTTACTTGAAAATTTCGAGCTTGAAAATGAATATTTAAAATCAATTTATGATGCTGGTTTATTTGATATTATCTCTCCAAAATTCATGTCTGAAAACAAATTAGAAGATGAATCTGGAGTACTTACATCAAATGTTGCAATATTAGAATATCTTGAAAACAAATTAATAATAAAAATTAATTTAAGAGTTCCTGTAACTATTTCTTTAGAAGAAATTCAAAATAAATACAATTCTTTGTTTGAAGGAATTGAAGTAAATAAATTATCAGTTCAAGAACCTTTATATATTGAAAAAGATAGTTATTTAGTAAAAACTTTAGTTGATATATTTAATAAGAAAACCAATTCAAACGCCGCCCCTATAGCAATCGGTGGAGGAACTTATGCAAGAGCATTTAAAAATTGTATTTCTTATGGAGCAACAATGCCTGGTGAAAAAGATATGTGCCATCAAGTTGATGAATTTATAAAAATTGATGATTTAATACTATCTTCAAAAATTTATGCAGAAGCTATTTATGAACTTGCAAAATAATACTTAAAATAAAAAGAGACAATTTATATTGTCTCTTTTTTATTACTCTTCTAATTTTCTAAAGTCTATTTCTATGTTTTTACCTAATATTAGTAATCTATACCAGTATAATCCATCCCAAAAAAGAATATATCAAATTTTCCTTTTATTGTATCATCCATTGAATTCATATT
>JAZQTI010000035.1:0-32366 GCA_045630665.1 Candidatus Scatovivens sp. | reverse complement strand
AATGTGTGTTATAGGTTTATTTGGACTAATTGCTTTTATAGGTATTAATTTAGATACTATTAAAAGTTGGTTTACAATTTAGAAAGCAAAGGTGAGTAATAATGAATTATATTTTATTATTTAGTTTTATGTTAATTTTATTAATAAATATATTTATGATAATTTGGCTTTATCAATTAGATAAAAAGATAATAGAAATAGAACAACATTTAAGAGAAATTTATAAGAATATAAAGTAGGTGAGTAATAATGTTAGTATTACCAATAAAAAAGAAATGGTTTGATATGATTAAATCAGGAGAGAAGAAAGAAGAATATAGAGAGATTAAACCATATTACACAAAAAGATTTACAAGGAATTTACCAACTTTAGATTATGTAATAATTGGTACTCAATCTAAAGGCAAAACTTTATTATCTTCATTTCCTATTATATTAAGAAATGGATATTCAAAAAATAGTCCAAGTATTAAATGTAATGTCACTTTAGAAGTGAATTATGGCGTAGAAGAATGGGGTGCAGAACCTAACAAATTATATTATGTATTAAAAATATTAAGTGTGGAGGAAGTGAATTAGTTTGAAAGACGAGATAAAAGAAATATTAGAAGAATTAAAAGAAAAAAATGAAACATATAAAGAATGTAGTGAAAATGGAATTATAGAAAATGAATATTATAAATCACATATATTATTGGATTACATAACTAATTTACAAAATGGTTTTAAATCAACAGTAGAAGAATTATGTGAAACTACTGAAAAATTAGAAATATTACAAGAAGAAAATGAAAGATTAAAAGATGAAAAACCAGAATATATTTTAAGGTGGAAATTAGAAGAACAACTAGAAGATTACAAATCAAGAAATAAAAAAACAATAGAAGATATAGATTTAGTAATTGAATTAATAAAACAACAGCCAACAGAAGATGATAGTTGGATATTAAATAAATTAAATGGTTTTAAATATTTATTAAATGGTGGTGATGAATAACTAATTTGCCTTTTTCTTTTTCTTATGTTATAATTACATTGTAAGTAACACTACTTACAACCCCTTTTTATTCTAAAAAAAGAATGAGCTTTTTGTTTCTTACCTCCTCATTCTTTTTTTATTGCATTTTATTTCATATTATGTTATAATCTAATTAATAAAAAGGTAGGTTATATATGAAAGATTTAAACATTAATCCAAATTGGGCATTTAAAGAAGTTGTTGCAAATTTAAAAGCGTTAAGGGATCAATATGAGGGTACTTTACGCTTTTTTTCATATCTTGATTTGCACGAAAAAGTCGAGTTCAAACGTCGAACAAGAAATGCATTTTATTCTCTCAATTTTGAAGAATGGAAAAAAGACCGTCTTTGGGATTATATGAACCATTATGAATTTTATTATGTATTGCAGGGAATTGCTAAAAGGGGAAGATAAGATGGACGAATTAATTATTATTTTTGTATTTTCTTATTTTATTTACGTTGTTTATCGTTACATAAAATGGTCGAATAGACAAAATCGCAAATAAATGTTATAATTTATATTGAAAATTCAATAGAAAAGTAGGTGGTGATATGAATGGCTAAAATTGATGAATGGTTAGAACAAGACAAACTTATATTACTTGAAGGTTGGTCTAGAGATGGATTAACCTATGAACAGATTGCAAAAAATATGGACATAGATGTCACTACTTTAAGAGAATGGAGAAAAAAAAATCCCCCCATTTCCACTGCCTTAAAAAAAGGACGTGAAGTTTCAGACTATGAAGTTGAAAATGCTTTATTTAAAAAAAGTCTTGGATATAATGTACTTCTTAAAAAAACTTTTAAATTAAAAAGAATTGAATACAATAATGATGGTAAAAAAATAAAGGAATATGAAGAACTTGTTGATGGCTATGATGAAACTCATATTCCTGCTGATACAACTGCACAAATATTTTGGTTAAAAAATAGGAATCCAAGAAAATGGCGTGATAAGGTTGAAGTTGAAACAAATAAACAGGAATTAAGTAAACTTGATGAATTGTTAGGAGAAATAAAAAAAGATGCTAACAAATAAACAAAAAGATTTTATTAATAATTCCAATCATAGATATAACATTAAAATTGGTGCTACTCGTTCTGGGAAAACTTATCTTGATATTATTTATACAATACCTAGTCGAATAAGAGAACGAAGTGGCAAAGAAGGTTTATATGTTATTTTAGGCGTTTCAAAAGGGACAATTGAACGAAATGTGCTTGAACCATTAAGAGAGAGATTCGGTAATAGTTTAGTTGGAACAATAGGGTCTAATAACATTGCTAATTTATTTGGAGAACAAGTATATTGTTTGGGTGCTGAAAAAGTAAATCAAGTTAGTAAGATTCGTGGTGCTAGTATTAAATATTGTTATTGTGATGAGTTAGCTGAATATAACGAAGAAGTTTGGGAACTTTTAAAATCACGTCTTGATAAACCATATTCTTGTTGTGATGCGACTTTAAACCCTGAAAATCAATCACATTGGTTAAAGAAAAATTTTTTAGATACAATAGAAGATAAAGGTATAGATGCTTATGTTCAATATTATACATTGTTTGATAATACTTATTTAACACAAGAATTTATAGATAACTTATGTAAGGAATATGAAGGAACAGTATTTTATAATAGATATGTATTAGGTCAATGGTGTAATGCTGAAGGTATTATTTATAGGCAATTTGCTGATAATCCAAGTTTATACATTAGAGATGAGGCAAAGGACGAATTTGGTAATAACATAAATTTTATGATTATATCAATAGGAATAGACTATGGAGCAACTGAAGGTGAAACTGAATTTAAAGCAACAGGAATAACGCCTTATTTTAAACAAGTATGGACTATTGATGAAGAAAAATTAACAGGGCTACATACACCAGAACAAATGTATGAAAAGTTTGTTGAGTTTTATAAAAGAGTTGTAAATAATTATGGCAAGGTTACACATTGTTTTGCCGATTATGGTGCATTAGGTCAAGTATTAACATTTGGTATGAATAGATATTTGCAGCAACATAATATTCCTTTACAAGTACAAGATTGTATCAAAGGTAGAATAGTAGATAGAATAGAATTAGATTGCCATTTATTTGGGCAACAGAGACGTTTTATTTTAAAAAAGTGTAAATACCTTATAGAAGCCTATTCACAGGCTCTATGGGACGAAAAACACGAAGATGAGCGATTAGACGATGGGACAACTCCAATAGATGATTTGGACGCAAGTGAATATAGTATGTTCCCATTCTATGATAAATTGATGACTAATATAAGTGGAAGGTAGGTTAATATGAAATTAGAAGATTTTTTACAAACAAATTATGGGTACAACCCAGATGTTAAAGATGTATTAAAAACATACATAGAACAATGGAAAAGTTGGTATGCAGGAAATGTTAAAAGTTTCCACAATTATTTTATTTATAATGGAAAGAATAAAATAAAACAAAAAAGATTTACAATGAATATGGCAAAGGAAATAAGTGAAGATTGGTCTGACATTCTTTGGAGTGAAAAATGTGAAATTAATATGAAAGATGAAAATTCACAAAAACAATTCGAAGAATTAGTTAATTCGCTTGATTTATATTCATTGATAAACCAATCAATTGAAAAGTCAGGAGCACTAGGAACTGAATCAACGGTTGTTAGTGTTTATGATATAGTACAAAATGAAGATGGTATGTATTTAGATGTATCAAATGCTAAAACAAGGGTTGATTTAGTAGATATTGATTGGATTTATCCATTAACTTGGAGTAACAAAGGAATAACTGAATGTGCTTTTGGTAGTGTTGAATATATAAAAGGGCAAAAATATGTTGTATGTTCTGTTCATAAAAAAGCAGATAATGGTAATTATATTATTTATAACCATTTATTTAGAGATAGTAATGGTAATTTAACAGAAATAACTGAAGAAGAAACAATGAGTGTGTTTGATACAAAATCAAATATTCCTTGGTTTGCTATATTTAAACCATTACTTACAAATAATTTATTTAATAATTCACCATTTGGGATTCCACATTATGCAAATGCTATTGATAATTTAAAATCAGTTGATATTGCATTTGATAGTTTAAAAAATGAATTAGTTGATGGTAGAAGAAGAATATTTGTAAGAGCAGATATGATGAATTATGATGATGGAACTCAAAGATTAACATTCGATCCAAACGATACATCAGTGTATCAATTACCTGCTGGAGCAACTAAAGATGATTTAATACAAAGTGATAGTGATGACTTACGAACTGATAAACAAATAGAAACATTAAATACTAACTTAAATATTCTAGGAAATAAAGTTGGGTTTGGTGAAAATCATTACCATTTTGATGGAACTAATTTAAGTACAGCAACAGCAGTTATATCAAGCAATAGTAAGTTATTTAGAAGAAAGAAAAAACTTGAAATAGGTTATGAAAGTGCTATTTATGATTTAGTTCGTGCTATATGTTATGCTTCTAGCCAATTTGGAACTTATAACATTAACACAGAAGATATGGTTATTCAATTTGATGATTCAATCATTGAAGATAAAGAAGCTGAAAGTAATAGAGCATTAAGAGAAGTAAATGCAGGTTTAATGAGTAAAGTAGAATATCGTGAAAAGATATTTGGTGAAACTCCTGAAATTGCTGAACAAGAAATACAAAAAATAAGAGAACAAAATCCATCGTTAACAGATATAATGGGTGAATAGGAGGCAATCCTATGCAAGATGAACAAAAATTAGATAAAGTATTAGAAAAGTTTTATATTAGATACAACAAATATAATACAAAGGTGTTACAAAAATTAGGGAATGTCGTTAAACAATTTGACGGCATTTCTCCTAGTCAAGCACATATATTAGCACAGGAATTAAAACTTGGATATGATGTAAATGAATTATTATTAGAATTATCAAAAATAAGTGGTAAATCAGTGCAAGATATAGAAGTTTTATTTGATAAAGTTGCCGAAGAAAATGTAGAATTTAGTGAAGTTTATTTTAAAGCAAAAAATAAAGAATTTGTTAAATATGAAGATAATTCTCAATTGCAAAATTTAGTTGAAGCAATAAAAAAACAAACTGATGAAACATTTATAAATTTATCTAATTCAAACAATATAGGTTTTGTTTTAAAAGATAGTCAAGGTAATGCTACATATAAACCATTAAAAAAAATTTACAATGATTTAATTGACGAAGCAGTTTTTAATGTTGAAACAGGTGTTAGTGATTATCAAAGTGCTATGAGAAACACAATAAACCAACTTGCTGATAGTGGTGTAAAAGTTCATGAAGAAAAAATGGCATATAAAAATGGTTATAACCGACGAATAGATAGTAGTATAAGGCAAGATATTCTTACAGGAATACGACAAATAAATATAAGTATTCAAGAAGAAGTAGGAAAAGGTTTTGGTGCTAATGGTGTAGAAATATCGGCACATAGTCCATGTGCAGAAGATCATTTACCAATACAAGGTAAACAATTTAGTGATAAGGAATTTAAAAAACTAAATGATAGCCTTGAAAGACCTATTGGAGAATATAATTGTCGACATTTTGTATTTAGTATAGTATTAGGTGTAAGTCAACCAAGTTATACACAAAAACAATTAAGACAAATGGAGCAAGAAAGCACTACTAAAGTTGAATATGAAGGAAAAACATATACTAAGTATGAAGCCACACAAGTTCAAAGGAAATTAGAAACTGCTATTAGGCAACAAAAAGATAGGCAAATCATTGCACGTGCTAGTGGCGATAAAGAAGAAATAGGGCTTGCACAGCAAAAAATAAGCCAATTAACTAATAAATACAATGATTTTAGTAAAAAAATTGGGTTAGATACATATAAAAATAGGCTTACAGTCAGTGGTTATAGAAGAACTAGGGTTTAGTTCTTTTAATTTGTCAAAAATAAATATGTGTTGTATAATTGTTTTAGGGTGATACTATGGACAAAGAAAGTCTAATAATAGCAAGAAATGTTATTATAAAAGCATTAAAGGAAGCAAAGATGGACGAAGTTGACAGAGTTGAATTAATAATAAATATAAATGCTTTTCTAAAAGAAAAAGAATATAGTGAGAATATAAAAATATTAAGAAAGAAGAATAAAAATGGAATATAAGTTATACGGGAACATAGCAGGTTGGAAATTATTAGATATTAGTGAAAACGAAAGAGATATAATAGATACAATAGAAGATTACATGAGGGGGTATCCATTAGGGTATTATCTTATTATTCAAAGAGATAATAAAAAAAATATGGATATACCATACAAAAATATAATGAATAAAGAACAATTTATGGAATATAAACAAGAATTAGAAAACCCATATCAATTGACAAAAAAGAAAAAGAAGTGATATAATTAAATTGTGGGGAAGTACCCGAATTACTTCCCTTAACACTTATTCGGGAGGTGTTATGTATGGAAGAAGTATGGAAAGACATACCAAATTATGAGGGGTTATATCAAGTAAGTAATCTTGGTAGAGTTAAAAGTTTATCAAGAATGATGCAAAAAAGAAAATGTGTAGAAACCATTAAAAAGCCAACACTATCAAATAAAGGCTATTATAGATTACCTTTATATAATAATGGTAAGGTTAAATATTATGCTATACATAGATTGGTTGCAGAATTGTTTATTGATAATCCTGAAAACAAACCAACAGTTGACCATATTGATAGAAATAAGATAAATAATAATGTTTCTAATTTAAGATGGGCAACATATAAAGAACAATTAAAAAATAGAGGCTGATTTATAATCAGCATTGAGTAGATATATTACAATAAGCCCTTGTAAAATGCACTTCATTTGGAGTTAGGCGAAAATATCTATTCAATGGTGCTTATAATAGGCACTATTAATTAATGCAAATAGATATGGAGATATAAAACCCAATGCCTAGTGTATCTAGTGGTGCTAGTAAATATCTATTTGGTAACTAAAATAAATAGTGAAAATGGTAAATATCACGAGGAAGAAAGCCACCTTCCTACCGTATTGTTATACAGTGGTGCTTAGAATGTTGAAGGTATAACGAGTAATGTGATTAGTCTATTTATTTTATCACTATCTTTTATAGGTAGTGTACTGAATTACAAGTATACAATACTAGTTGGAAAGATGAATATACTTGAATTTGGTACAGTGCTTATAAAATAGCACTGGTTTAATGGTTCGACAATGATGTCTTTAGACCAGAGATACTACGACTTCGGTCGTGTATCCTATTTAGAACATAGAAATATGTTCTTTTTTTATTGACATACTATATAATTATATGATAATATGATTATAGAAAGAGGTGAGATAATGCGTTTGTGGCATTATAAATTAATTCCAGTGCTACCTAATGCAATGTTAGTTAGTCAATGGAGAGAATGTATAGCAATTAAAAGACAATGGGAGAAAGGAACACTGAAACATAGGTTGGTTAGTTATGTTATGGAACATAGTAAAGAGTATTTCATGGAATATTCATGGCAATTAACACAGGAATTGCTAAAGAGAAATATTAAATATAAGCAAAAATATTACAATGAAATATTAGCTTTTTGTGATAGTGAAATTAATTATGAAAGTGAAATTCCTTTATATTACCCAGAACACAACAACCGATACCTAAAACAATGTTATTATAACTTACAAGAAAAATATGATCGTGGAATTATTACAAAAGAAGAATGGCAAAAGATAGAAAATTTATTTAAGGAGGAAATATGAAAATAATAATATTTAAAAATTTTCCTGAAACAGGGACACCAGTTCCAAAAGTAATGTGGTGGTATGTAGCAGAAAAGAATAAAAAACTTGATAAGCCTATATGTTTAAATGCAGAATTGGCAAATGAATTATATCAAAATGAATTATCATTGTTTTTCAAAAAATATCCTAACGAATTATACAACAAAGTGCTTATGAGTAGTAATGGTCAAACAAATATAACAGAGGAAGATATAAAGCTTTATAAAAGTGAGGTGGAATGAAATGAAATGTCAATATTGCAGTAAAAAGAAAAGTTTTGAAGAAGAAGCAAATAAAAGAATAATTGATAAAAGTTTTAAAAATGAAATAGATGTTATGCTAGAAATTGATAGAGGCAAATTAGTTTTATGGGCTGATAATTTAACTTATTATGATAAACCTGATTGGTTTAAATCAAGCGATTGCTTAACAAGTAAAAAGATAAATTATTGTCCTATGTGTGGAAGAAATTTAGAAAAGGAAGTGTCGTAAATTGAAAGAAATAGAAGAACAATTTTTAATCAATGCAATAAATAATGCTAACAAAAAGAAAATCGAATATTTGGAAGTTGATAAAAACAAACAAGCTGAAAAGTGGGAAAACATTGAATTATTATATGTAAGTATTTATTCATTGGTTCAAGATGGATATAAATATAGAAAATTAAAGGAGGATAAATAATGCCAAAACTAGCAAAGAATATGTATAAATCACTTAAAACAGGTGAAAGAAGATTAAATTGTTATGTATGCAACATACCAAAGGAAATAGTAAACAAAACTGATCTAGCAGACAAGGAACTTAAAATAACTTCAAAAGATAATAAAATAATTATAGAAAAAGCCTAATTTGTCAAAAAAAGATAATTGTGTTATAATTTTATTCAGTAAGAGTAACTAGGAGGAATTATGACACAAACAATAATTAATACGGCAATAAGTTTTGTTGTAGGTAGTATTTTAACTTATTGTGTTGGTCGTATTAAACATTACAAAAAGAAACTTGAAGATAAAACTTCAAACGAAAAATTGCAAAATGTAGCATTGCAAACTTTATTAAAAAGTCAATTAACTAATACATATTTTGTTTACAATGAACTTAAAGCTATCCCCGATTATGTTTATCAAAATTTTTTGGATATGTTAGGGGTATATGAATCACTTGGAGGAAACTCATACATACATACAATTGCAAAAAAGATGGAACAATGGGAAATAAGCAAAACTGATATATTAAAATAATTGACTTGTACAAATTAAAAATGTATAATTAATACAAGGGGTGGAAAAAGATACTAGCGAGGTATCTTTTTTCATTTTATTGAGGAGGTGAGAAAAATGTTTAAAGATTATGACAAATATTTGTCGGCAAGTTTAAGAGTGTATCTTTTTGTATTAGTATGTGTGTTTATAATGAAGATAGTAGGATTAGATTATTTTGGTTTGGATATTAATAATCCTACAATTTTGCAAATTAATGATTTTTGTAAAGTTTTTAAATTAGACATTATCATTTCTTATATTAATTGTTTTATTAATTTTTATATTGTCATTTCTATAATGTGCAATAAAAATGATAAAGAAATAAAATTGTATACTTTTATGTGGTTTCCATTAATAGTAATATTTCAATATTTAAAAACAATAATAAATAATCCTTTAATGCATATATTTAGCGACTATATATTAACTATTATAATATACTTTATTAAAACTAAAAAAATACAAATTAAGAAGTTTACGAAATTAACTTTATTTATAGTATTTTGTCAATTTATATCAATGATAGTTAGAAGTCAAAGTTTAAATTCAAATGGTTATAATTTTTCAATATCATTATTAATGAACTTAGATTTTCTAATTATGATTATTATATTATATAAATTGTATTTTTTGAGAGGAGGAGAAATATGTTACCAGGTGGAGGAAGCATTTTCTTATTTGCTAAAGAAGATAAACTTAAAGAAATTGCTAACAAAATTGCAAGAAAAATTGCGTAATTTTAGAAAATTAGATAAAATTACAAAATTAACTTATATTATTTATTTTATATTAAGTCTAATTTGGAATACTTTAAGTGTTGTGTTAATTTTACTTGTAGCAAAATTAAATCACACTTTGATAGAATGCTTATTTATACTAACTTCATTTTGGCTAACCAAACGAACATTCGGCAAAGCATTTCACTTATCTAGCATGGCACAATGTTTTATTGTTTCAAACTTAACCTACTACACTTTAAATAGAATTACTACTCCATTAGGAATAAGTATATTCATTCCAATTATGCTAGGTGTCGGTTTATCTTATATTACATCTAAATTAGTAAAGAAAGCGTATAAACCACTTTATAGAGGAATGCCTGAAGAATTGTTTGAAGAAACAATTTTAAAAGTAGTTGATAAAGATAGTATAAAATACAAAATATGTTATGAATATTTTGTTAAAAAGAAAAATGCTATAAGTTTAAGTATTAAATACAACTATACTGAAGCAGGTATTAAAAAGATAAAAGATAGAATAAATAATAAAATTAAAGAACTCAATTAGAGTTCTTTTTTTGTGGTTGTATCATTTTGTATCTTTAAAGGATAGTAAATTAGTAAGTAGAAGGAGGAATATAGATGGAAAAATTACAAGAAGGCAATGAGCCAATTGTTAGCAAAAAAATGCGATATCTATATGCACTCCTTCTTTTTATTTAATTAGGAGGAACTAATATGTATAACAATCAATTTATGAATCCATATAATGCACAAGTTAATATAGATAGAATAAATAACCAAATTGCAGAACTAGAAAAAATGAGAAATCAAATGCAACAACCACCTGTACAACAACCTACCAACTTAACACAAAATTTTCAATTAGCACCTACTAATCGTGATGTAATAAAATACGCAAATTCAATTGATGAAGTACAAAGAGACATGGTTGTTGGTGATACACCATATTTTAGCAAAGATATGTCAGTAGTATGGATTAAAAATACAAAAGGTGAAATAAAAACTTACGAATTAAGTGAAATAATACCAAAAGACGCAAAAGATTTACAAATTGAATATTTACAAACGCAAATAGAAGAATTGAAAGGAATGATTAAAAATGATGCAAATGATCCAAATGTTAATGCAGAACAAAATACAACAAATACCACAAAATATGATGAACCAATTAGAGAAACAATTGAAAGCACAAAATCCACAGGCTTTCAAAAAATATCAAGAGGCAAGAAAGAATAACAACCCAAATGATTTATTAAATGAAACAATAAATGGTTTTAACCCACAACAAAGACAACAATGGGAACAAATGATGGGAATGTTTAACAAGCAAAATACTCAAAAATAAAGTTAAAAGCTTTATAGGAGGGTATTATGCTAGAAATGATATCTTCCTATAAGGCTTCTAGCACCTTAAATATATAGAAAGGAGATATGAAAATGAACGGAAACTCAGGAATAGTTCCAACTGTTGACCTAGCAACTAATAACAATGCTTATCCAGTATACCCAATGATGATGGGTGGATATGGTAATGGTTTTGGTGGTTATGGAAGCGACTTTATTTGGGTAATCTTATTATTAGCATTATTCGGTGGTTGGGGAAATAATGGCAATGGTGGTTTCTTTGGTAATAATAGTTTTGATAATGGATATGCTTGGCTTTCAAATGGTCAAAAAGACATTATGACTAACACTAACAACGGATTTGACACATTACATTTATCTAACCAATTAGAAGGTGCTAGAGATGGCATTTATGGATTATCTAACCAAATATGTAATAGCACAAGCGACATAACAAGTGCAATTTCAAATGGCTTCTATAATAGCGAAATAAGCGCTAATAATAGAGCTATGAACCAAATGCAAGACACATTTGCATTAAGTAGACAATTCGCTGACTGTTGCTGTGAAAATCGTTTAGGTATTGCTAATTTAAACAGCACTATCTTAAGCGAAAATTGTGCTGATAGAGCAGCATTAGCTGATGGTTTAAAAGATGTATTAATCAACCAAACTGCTAACACTCAACGTATTTTAGACCAATTATGCAATGACAAAATTGATGCTAAAAACGAAAAGATTGCTGATTTACAAAGACAACTTGAAATGGCTGATTTAAAAGCTTCACAAACTGCACAAAACGCATTTATTGCACAAGGGTTAAACAATGAAGTTGACGCTTTGTATAATCGCCTAGCCACATGCCCAATAAATACAATACCAGTCTATGGAAATCAAAGAATTTTCACATGCCCTGGAAATAATGGATGTGGATGTGGATTTAACACAACAAGTCAATTTATTTAATAGCATAGAAGTTGAATACAACTAACTCGAATACGAGAACTTGCTAACAGGTACCGACACAAATGTCGGTAGCATAGAGAATAGGCATAGTTCTATTCTCTTTTATTTTAAAAAATGCACAAAATATTTAAAATATTGTGCAAAATTATTGAAAGGAGAAACAAAAATGATAGAAACAATTATAAATGAACCATTAGCATTACCAAGTAATGCAAGTCCAATAACTTTTGATGAAACAACTGTTAGAACTAGATGTGCATCTTGTTGTGGTTGGTTAGATTATTCAAATGGTAATCCTAATTTTAAAATATTTGGAAATGGATACACAGGTTATTATGATGTAGAATTTAGTGCTTCAGTGAGTACTGCGACTGCTGGTGTAGTAGCAATAGGGCTATTCCAAGATGGAGTGCTAATACCTGATACAGTTAGAGCCGTAACTATTGCAGCTGCCGATGATTATGAAACTATTTCATTTGATAAGAAATTAAGAGTATGCCCTCGTGGAACTACTAATATATCAGTTCAAAGTGTTCCAAGTGTACCTACACCAACTGACCCTACAACACCAATAGCAACTACACAAGCAATTATAACTAATGCTACATTTAGTATTTCAAGAATTTAATGAGAAATAATTTAGATATGACATCATTAATCTTGCAATTGTATAGCGTTATTTTATTATTACAAGACTATAACAACAGGGATTTAATGCAAGAGTTACAAAAGCAAGATAGTAATTATTTAGAAAAGATAATCAAGCAAAATGATGAAATATTAACCCTTTTAAGAAAGGAGGAATAACAATGCACGAGAAGTTAGAAAAGAAAACCGAAGAAAGTATAAATAAGATACTAGACGAAGGTATAACTACCAACAATCTAGATCATTTGTATAAACTAACTAAAATAAATCATATAGCAAAGGAGGAAGAAAATATGAATTACGGAAATTATGGAAACTATGGTGCAAGACGTCCTGGATATGATAGCTATGGGCGTGATAACTATGGGGATTATGGAAACTATGGCAGAGGAAACTATGGTGCTAGAGGACGTGATATGAGATATCGTGGTGATGATTACATGGACAGAATGTCTAACGAATATGGTAGATATATGGAATCAAGAGAAAGATACGGAGCAGGAGAAGAATCTGATAAAGCATTTCATTTCATGGCAAAAGCATTAGGAGAATATTTAGATTTCTTACATGAGGAAGCAGATACACCACAAAAGAAACAAATGCTTAATGAAACATTACAAAGAAGTATGAGATAATATGCGATATTTTTACTACAATGCAAATAGTCATAATAATTTTATTGATGACTGCTTTCCTAGGGCATATTCGATAGTAATGGATATAACTTGGAAAGAAGCATATAGAGAAATATGTAAAAGTGCAATGGAACAAGGTCAAATGATGGACAACGCTGTTTTTGTAAGGGGTTTTTTAGATAATAAATTTAAAAGAATTCCATATATTGAAACATATATAGGTGAATTTGCAGAAAATCACCCTATTGGAAAATATTTAATAACTACTAATAATCATATAACAGCGTGTGTTAATGGATATATTATAGACACGTGGGATTGCACTGATAAAAAAATTGAATATATTTGGAAAATTGATTAAAGGACACGATTTGTCCTTTTTTGTTTGATATGGTATAATTAATTTAGGTGATAAATATGAAAATAGCAGTTGATAAAAATAGTATAAGCGTAGTTAAGCAAAATAATAATGATTATATATATTTGTTTGATGATGAAAACTATAAAGATTTATTAAAGACAGGATTACATTGTATTTATTATAAAAATTGTAAATTTGTAGATATAAATTTAACTAATTATGAAGTTGACTGTTTAAAAAAATCTAATATAAATGAAAAAGATTTTGATAAATTACCTGATAAAATAAATTATAAATTTGCAATAATAGTTCCAAATTGTAATAATGATCGTGGTGATTATAAAGGTAAATCATTTTTTAGAAATTGTATTGAAAGTATATTGAATCAAACTTATAAAGATTTTGAATTGATAATAGTTGATGATTGCTCTACTGACACATCAGTTGAAACTGCAAAGGAATATCAAAAGAAAGATAAAAGAATCCATTTAATAGAAAATAAAAGAAAAAGGTATAATGGTGGAAGCAGAAATGTTGGTATAGATTATGCTTTAAACAATTTAGAATTTGACTATTTTGCTTTTTTAGATAGTGATGATTGGTGGAAAGATAATAAAGTATTGGAAACTATAAATAATCGTTTATATGGACACGACATGGCATTGCTAGGAATGGAGCTTATAGACAAAAATGGTGTGTTTATGACAAAATTTCATCAATATAGTAATTATGAAGATTTCTTTTTAAGTGATAATAAAGTATGGTGTACTGCTTGGGCTAGAGTTATCAAAAAAAGTAAAATTGTTTATTTTTGCGAAGATACACTTATGGAAGATAGAGTTTGGAGTTATAGACAAGCAGACCAAATAGATGATTTAGATAAAGTAATTAATATAAAAGAAGTTTGTTATGTATGGAATAGAACTAATACAACAAATAGTGTGTCAATGGTTAGAAATAGTTATTGGGACGCTAGTGCGTGGTGTCATATAGGTCATCAGTTACAACTAATAGGGCAATTAAAACATAAAGAAATGATACCAATATTACAAAAAAGAGTAAAAGAATGTATAAGCAGAGTAAATAGAAACATTTATCAACAATATTAAAGGAGGAGATAGCATGATAAAAGTTGAAGTTATTAATGAAGATTTTACATTAGAAAAGTTTAATGAATTGAAAAACATTACAAGAAAGTCAGTAGCAGAAAAAGGTAAATTATTTAAAGGCGATACTTTTGAATGCGATGAAAAAATGGTTGATTATTTGACAGGAAATAATCCTTTAAATAAAGTAGTTGTTAAAGTAATTGAGGTTGAGCCTGAAATAAAAATATTATCACAATCACCAATAGAAGAATTAGAAAAAGCAGTTAGTGTTAAAACAGAGATAACAACTACTAAACCTAAAAAGAAAAAATCAAGCAAGGAATAATCTTGCTTTTATAGGGGATTAGTTTAATGGTAAAATCATGGTCTCCAAAACCATTGATAAGTGTTCGATTCACTTATTCCCTGCCATGTGAAATTATAGTGTCTTTGACACTTTTTTTATTTTATAGTATAATTATTATAGAGTTCGAGAGAACAATAGTTGCACACGACACAAAAAAAGTGGAATAAGACTAAACTATGTCTATAAAAGAAGGAGAAAATGTTATGGAAGATAACAAAGACGTTCAAGTAACGGAAAAAAAAGTAGAAGAACCTACTCAAAAAACATACACAAAGGAAGATTTAGATAATTCATTTAATGCTGGTGTGAAGAAAGCTAATTCAGATTGGCAAAAAGATGAAAAATATAAAGAATTTCTAGAGTGGAAAAAATCTAATCAAAATGATAGTGAAAAAATCAATGAATTACAAACGAGTAATGAAGCATTAAAAAGAGAGAACGCATTATTAAAAGCAACAAGTAAAGTTGCTGGCAGTGATGTTAAACCTGAATTTTTAAAATTCGTTACAAGTGAAGTAATGTCTATGGTTAATGACACTACTGATTTTGATACAGCACTTAAAAATTACAAAAAAGAAAATACTCAATATTTTGGAGAAGTTGTAGTTAAGAAAGTGCAAAGTTCACCTACATTAGCAGGTGGAACAAAACCACAAACTACAAATGATATTATGAATAGTTTATTACGTGGTACAAAAAATTAAAAAGAAGGAGAAATAAAAATGATAACAAAAACTGAAGCAGGTGCATTAATCGAAGAACAAGTAGTTCGTGAGATATTTGAAGATGCACAAAAAGAATCAAAAGCATTATCACTATTCAGAAGATTACCTAATATGTCTAGTGATAAAACAAAATTAAGAGTATCTGATGCTTTACCATTAGCATACTTTGTAGATGAAAATACAAATAATGGTAGAAAAAATTTAACAACATCAGCTTGGAAAAACGTATTTATTACAGCTGAAGAATTAGCAGTAATAGTTCCAATTAAAGAAAACTTATTAAACGATGTAGATGTTGATCTATGGGCTGAAATTAGACCACAATTAGTAAGTGCTATTGCTAAAAAAATAGATGAAGCAGTATTTAGAGGGGAAGGTGCTCCACAATCATGGGGAAATGGTATTATTCCTGAAATTATTGCTAAAGGTAAAACAGTTACTGAAACTGGAAAATTATATAGTGATATTAATGACACAATGACACAAGTTGAAGAAAGTGGATTTAATGTAACAGCATTACTAGGTGGTGTTGGTCTTAAAGGTAAATTCCGTATGATGACTGATACAACTGGTCAACCATTAGCATCAACTGAAATTGGTAATTTAAGACGTGAATATCTTGACAATGGTGCATGGGATAAAACTGAAGCTACATTAATTGCTGGTGATTTTAACAATGCTGTTTATTCAATTAGACAAGATGTTACTTATAAAGTATTAGACCAAGCAGTTATTCAAGATCCATCAACTGGTGAAATTTTATACAACCTAGCACAAGAAGATATGGTTGCATTACGTGTAACATTCCGTATGGGTTATGCTATACCAAATCCAGTTACTGCATTAGACGGAACTGAAACTAGATACCCATTTGCTGCATTAGTACCAAACGGAACAGTAAGTTTATAATATAAAGGAGGCATATTATGACATTTGAAGGACAATACCTAACTTATGCAGAATATCAAGAATTGGGTGGTTCTGCAATTGGCGATATGCCTTTTAATCTATTAGAATTTGAGGCTAGAAAGCAAATTGATTTAAAAACTCAAAGAAGATTAATAGATGAAACTATAATACCAAATGAAGTAAAATTATGTGTTTATAATTTAATAAATAAAATACAACTTTACCAAAATGATATTAATAGAAATATTAATAGTGAAAGTGTTGGTAGTTATTCAGTTAGTTATGCAAATGACATTAAGGAAATTATTAAAAACAAGAGTGCCGAATTAGATGACATCATTATAAATGATTTATATGGTGTAATTGTTAATGGTGAACATATCTTGTATTTAGGAGTTGATTAAAATGATGACTAATACTAATATGTGTGTTTTTAATAAACATACTGATTCATTTACTAAAAATATTGTTTATAAAAGACATATAATAGACAATGTATTTTGGGATGATAGCAAAGGCGTTAACTTAAATCATGGTTATGATGAAGCTGACAATGTAAATGTTTATGTTCCAAAAGATAAAAATGATATGAGTGAATATGTAAAACCAAAACAATACAACGGTAATGGTTGGACACTAAAAAATGGTGATTTTATAATAAAAGGATTGGTTACAGAAACTCAAATATCAGGAATAAAAGATTTGTCTACTTATGAAGTATTTACGATAACTATGGTTGATGATAAAGACTTTGGTAGTGAAAATATGCACCATTTTGAAATAAGAGGGAAATAATGAGTTTAACATTAGAATACACATTAAAAGATTTTGATGGAAAAAAAATAATAGATAAGTATGGAATGCAAGAAGGAGGAGACACACAACTTTTTCTTGCAAATACTTGTTTTAGAAGAATGCATAAATATGTACCTTTAGATACTGGGACATTAGCTAGTCATGCAACTGTAAGACCAGGTAGTGTAACTTATGAAGAACAATATGCACATAAGCAATACACTACAAATAAAGGAAAAGGTATAAGAGGCAAATATTGGGACAAAAAAATGGTAGCAAATGAAAAGGGCTTAATTGTAAAAGAAGTTGAAGCTTATGCGAAAAAATTGAAAGGAAATAAGTAAAATGGTAGAAAAAATTATAAATTATTTTTTAGAAAACGTTACTCTTGCTGAAGAATTTAACAATATCCTTGCTGATTTTCTAGAAGAAGAAGCAACTACATATACAATAGAACCTGTACCAGTAGAACATGTTATAAAACCTTATTCTGATGGTGGCTCTTTAAATCAATATGTATTTAATTTTAGTAGCCGAGAATTTTATGATAATAGTAAGGCACAAAATATAAGAAATTTAGATTTTTATGATAGATTTAAAAATCAAATAGAATATAATAACTCAAGAGGTATTCTACCTGAAATAGATGGAATACAATCAATTGAATGCTTAACGGATGGTACTATTCAAGATGAAGAAAATGGTACTGCAAAATATGCAATTCAAATGAGAATAACTTATTTAAAGGAGGTTTAGTAAAATGCCAAGAACTCTAGTAAAAAGAAGTGATAAAGTTTCATTTTTTGGAAATATGGGAACTGGGACTGAAACTTTTAATCGTATGCGTGGATTTACAACTTTAAGTGGTTCAAAAAATCCAAATGAATACTCAAGACAATATGTTGATGAAGAATTTGAAACAACTGATGTTACTGGATATTCACCAAGTATTGAATTTGGTTTCGATCAATATAGTGGAGATTTAGTTCATGATGAAATGGTTGAAATTCTTGATGGTGAAAAAACTGGAACTGATGCAAGAAGAAATATTGTAACAGTTGATTTTTCACAACCTGTATCAGGGCAAGATGGTGTTTATAAAGCAACAAAAAGAGAATATGCAATAATTGGTGACTCTGATGGTGATTCAATGGACGCATATACTTATAGTGGAACTTTTAGAGCTACTGGTTCAAGAATTAAAGGAACTGCTACATTAAATACTGATAGTTCAGTTGCTACATTCACACCAGAAGTAAGCTTATAATAAAAAATAGGAGGTAATTTATTTATGAAAATTAATGGTGTAGAGTTAGAAATTGACTTTACTGATGCTGACATACTCGAAAAAATCGAAAAAGGAAGCAAACAAGTTTATGATAGAGCAGAAGAACTAAAAAATTCTACTTTATCACCAGCCGAAGGCATAAGGCAGGAATGTAAAATATTAAAAGACTTTCTTGATTATGTTCTAGGTGATGGCACAAGTGAAAAACTATTTGGAAATAAAGATAGTTTGAAACAATGTTTAGATGCTTATGAGGACATAATCAATGCTAGAAAATCACAAATAGACGAATTTCAAGCAAAGGTTAGTAAATATAGTCCTGATAGGCTAAAAAGGTAAAATGAACTTATTAGTAGATAAATTACCTACTGAATATGAAGGACTTAAAATTAATACTAATTTTAGGTCTTTTATTTTATTTGAATTGCTTATGCAAGACAATGAAATAGGAAAAGAAGACAAAATAATATTAACCTTGCAATTGTTCTATGAAGAAATACCAAAAGATATAAAAAAAGCAATGGAAGTTATATTGTGGTTTTATTCAAGAGGCAAAAACACAGAAAAAACAAAAAGTAAAAAAGGCGAGAAAGTCAAAAATAAAAAAATATATTCCTTTGAACATGATAGCGATTTAATTTATACGGCATTTTTAGATCAATATAAAATAGATTTAAACGAAATTGAATATTTACATTGGTTTAAATTTAAAGCAATGTTTGAGGGCTTAAAAAACGATAATAAAATATGTGAAATTATGAGTTATCGTGCAATTGATATTAATAAAATTAAAAATAAAGAAGAAAAGAAAAGGTATCAAAAACTGCAAAGAGAATATGCTCTACCTGATAACAGAAGTCAAGAAGAAAAAGAGCAAGAATTTGCAGAAGCGTTTTGGTAGAAAGGAGGAATACAATGTTAAAATTAAATATACAATTATTTGCTGATGGTAAAGTTGTTATTGATACTGAACTAAATGATTCAGGATTCAAAAGTGGTCTTGATAAAATGCAATCAATCGCAAAAACTGGATTCAAAACGGTAGCAGCCGGTGTTGGTGTTGCTGCAACTGCAATAACAGGATTAGTTGCAAAATCAGTACAAGCAGCAGGAGAATTAGAACAACAAATTGGTGGTACAGAAGCAGTATTTAAAAATTTTGCTGATACAGTGCAAGATAAAGCAGGAAAAGCATTTGAACAAATGGGTATTAGTGCCAATGATTTTATGGCAACTGCTAATAAAATGGGAGCATTAATGCAAGGCAGTGGTATAGATATAGAAACATCTATGGAATTATCAACACAAGCAATGCAAAGAGCTGCTGACGTTGCCTCAATCATGGGTATTGATGTAAATTCAGCAATGGAAAGTATAGCTGGTGCTGCCAAAGGTAACTTTACAATGATGGATAACTTGGGTGTAGCCATGAATGCAACCACTATTGAGGCTTATGCTATGAGTAAAGGTATAGAAGAATCTTATGCAAACATGGATAATGCTACCAAAGTTGGATTAGCAATGGAAATGTTTTTAGAAAAAACTGCTTATGCGGAAGGAAATTATGCAAAAGAAAATAAAACATTTGCTGGCTCATTTAATACATTAAAAGCATCAATAGGAAATTTTCTATCAGGTTCAGGAAGTATAAATGATGTATCAGATGCATTAATGAATTTTAGTGAAATATTATTAGAAAATATTGTAGAAATTGCACCACAAGTTATTGAAGGGTTAATTGAATTAACAAATGTTGTAATTGAAAAATTACCTGAATTACTTGAAACAATAGCACCATCAATTATTGAAGGTGCAGGTAAATTAATAATGACACTTACAACAACTTTAATTGAAAATTTGCCAGCATTATTAGAAATGGGTATTGAGTTATTATTAGAATTAACAAAAGGAATTGCAAAAGCGTTGCCAGAACTTATACCTGTTATAACAAAAGTTATATTAGATATAGTAAATATATTATTAGATCACATGGATGAAATAATTGAAATGGGTATTGTATTATTAGTTGCATTAACCGAAGGTATAATGAATGCATTACCTGAATTACTAGCAAGATTACCTGAAATAATTATAAAAATAGTTGCTGTTTTAATAGAATTAGCTCCACAATTAGCAAGTGCAGCAATTAGAATAATAGCAGAATTAGGTCTTGGCTTGATAAAAGCAATTCCAGATTTGCTATCTAGAATCCCTCAAATTTTATCATCTATGGTAAATGGATTCATGGAAGGAATTGGGGATTTCTTCAATATAGGTAAAAATTTAATTGAAGGATTATGGAATGGTATAAAAAACACATGGGATAGTTTAAAAAATAGTGTTAAAAACTTTGCTGGTGGTATTGTTAATACATTTAAAGGTTTCTTTGGTATTCATTCGCCATCTAAAGTATTTGCTGATGAAATCGGTGCTCAATTAAGTGCAGGACTTGGTGTAGGTTTTGAAGATGAATTAGATGATGTATATAGAGATATGCAAAAAGCAATTGATTTAGAAACAAGTAAAATGTCTGCTAATGTTGAAACAAGTGGAACTTATCAAATGGCTATGGCTGGACTTCCAACATTTAATTTAGTTGACAATACTAATAATACAACACAATTAGTTGTAAATGGAAAAGTTTTAGCAGAAGTAGTAAACACTGAAAATAGAAATAGAGAGGTGGCAACATCATGAGTGATTATTTAATAAAAATTAATAATACAAAACTCGAATATATTTTAAGAAAAGGTTACCAAATTAAAGAGAATCAAGAAATTGTATTAGCAAAGAAAACAATGGCGGATGGAACTGAAAGAAGAAATATTGCTGAAAAACGTAAAACAACAATAAAAATAACTTTTTCACAAATTGATGGAGTTACTTTAAAAGCATATTGCAACTTATGGATAAATGATTTTACAGCTGAATATTGGAGTAAGGACGACCGAACATATAAAACTGCTATATTTAGAGTTTCTAATAAACCAACTAATGCCATGTTATATAGTACAGATGAAATATTTGATGAATTTGATATAACTATGGAGAGTGTATAATGAAAACAGTTAGTAATAGTATAAAAAATGCTCTAAAACAACCAACAACGCAGAGAAAAGGTAGGATTTTAGTAAACGGCACTTATTACGAAGTATTCAATGTTGAATATAATGCAGATTGCTATGATGATGGGAAAGTAATAGGTAATGCTATTGCTTCCCAACTAGATTTTGAAATGCCTTATATTGATAAGTTTGACACTTTTAAATATTATGATGGTATATGGACAGGTAACGGATATGAATATGTAGATTTAGGAACATTTCATGTATTTGACGAAAAGAACGAAGACGATTTTAATAAACACATAACTGCATTTGATAATCTGATATTATTTAACACACCATTTGAACAAAGAGGAACTTATCCAAAAACACTATATAATGAACTTCAAAATATATGTCAACAAGCAGGAGTTACTTTAGGAGTTTTAAGTATCCCAAACGGTAGTTTCGTTGTTGAAAATAATCAATTCGTAAGTGGTGAAAGCAACAAGACAGTATTAAAACAAATATGTGCAATAAGTGGTACTTATGGAATAATTAAAAATGATATGTTGTATTTACAATTAAAAAATACTACAAACGAAACATTAACTAAAAATCAACATGATCCAGTTGACTGGAAAAGAAGAAGCTATGGTATAAACCAAGTAATAATTGGAGATAGTCAAGTTGAAGGCGAATATGTAGTAAAACAAGATGATGCAGATATAGCAGTAAATGGTGTACATAAACTAGAAATATTAGATAACTTATTTGCATATACACAGGAAAAAAGGCAACAATTATTAAATGCTCTTTATAATCAAGTACATGGATTTGGTTATATTCCTTACGAAACAAAAGGGGAATGGTTAAATTATTTAGAAATCGGAGACATTATTACAATAGATGATACTGAAACAATAGTTTTAAGAATAAATGGTAAATCACCTAAAGCAATTGAAAGCACAATATCTGCACCTGCAATAATAGACAGCTCAATTGAATACGTCAATAATACGGATATGGTTGAAAATCAATTAAAAAGAACTGAAAGAACTGTTGATAAACAAAATCAAACGATAACTGATGTTGTAGAACAAACAGCAGAACAAAACACTAAAATATCACAAATCACACAAAGAGTTGATGAAATAGAAAGTGAAATTCAAAATATATCTGGAATGGTTGTAACACGAGAAAGCTATACGGCAACTGTTTCAATTGAAGATGTTGGAACAAGTGAACCTGTGCAAATTATTGTAAAACCTGTGGGTGAAAATATTTCATATTTGTATCCTAACACTAATTTGTTCCCATCAAATACAACTTATTTAAAAGCAAGGACAATAATGTTTACGAGAACTTATGTAGAAGATGGGGTAACTAAAACACAAGAAATACCTTATATATTACCTAATGATTTATTATATTATGATAGCAACCATTATGATGAATTTTATTTGAACTATCAAAGCCAAACTTGTCAGGTAACAAAAAGGTGTAAATATAATGCTGATGGAAGTGTTGGATTATTATCGGGTGAGCAAATAATACCTTATGAATATCCATTAATTGAATTAGGTGAAGGAGATTATACTGTAACATTATTAGGATATTCAAGTAGTTACATATCAGCAACTTTAATGGCAAAAAATATGTATACGGATCAATTCTATACAAAAGTCGAAACAAATAGTAAAATAAGTCAAACTGCAGAAAATATAACAATAAATGTAAATCAAAGATTAACAAATTATAGTACAACAAATGAAATGAATACTGCTATTAATGTAAAAGCAGATGAAATAACAAGTTCAGTAAGTTCAACTTATGCAACAAAAGATGAATTAACAACAACAAGAACTGAAATTAATCAAACAACTGATTCAATTAGTTCAACAGTTGCAACTAAAGTAGGAAATAATGAAATCATATCTAAAATTAATCAAAGTGCTGAAAGTATAACTATTAATGCAAGTAAGATCAATTTAAGTGGTTATTTAACAATTTCAAGTGCAAGTAACACTTATTTAACACAATCAAATGCAAGTTCAACTTATGCAAGTAAATCAAGTTTAAGTGCAGGTACTACTACAATAAGTGGTGGTTGTATAACAACAGGAACGATAGACGCTAGTAAAGTAAATGTTACAAATTTGAATGCAAGTAATATAACAAGTGGAACTATAACTGCTTCATCAATAAGTCTTGGAAATGGTAAATTTGCTGTAACAACTGCAGGTGTTTTAACTGCAACAAGTGGAACTATTGGTGGATGGAATTTATATAGTACAAATTTGCAAAAACAAATTGGAGAATACTCATTTGAAATAAGAAGTGATAGAGCATATAATGAACCAGCAATGTTGATATACAAAAATCAAGGAAGTAATCAAGGATATAAATTTTATGTAAGACCTGATGGATATTTATATGCAACAAGTGGTTCTATTTCTGGTGGTATTGTTGGCAGTGGTATTAATGCAAGTTATATTACTGCAGGAACTTTAAATATTCATAATGACAATGCAGGTACTTATTTAACAATGGGATTTGGAACTAATCATCCACGAGTATCCGGTTTAAACATTGATGGTGGTGGTGGTTTAGTTTGTAATACTGGTGGAACATTTAGTGGTACTGTATATGCAAATAGTGGTTTTGCTGTTAATGCTAATGCAGTTGGGCAAACTACTGTAATATATAGTACAACAAGCGAATTTAAAATAGGTTCTACTTCAGGTCATACTTATTTACAATGGGTAAAACAAGATATAACTGTTACAGGTGGTCTAATTACAGGTTTTGGAACTCCTGAGACAGTAAGAGTTTATATAAATTAGAAAGTGTGGTGTTAGAAAATGAATAAACCTTTTACACTAAAAGTACAAGAAACAAGTGAACAAGTGGTGGAAGTTTTGAACAAATCAGAGCTTCCTGCATTTGCACTAAAAATAATATTACAAAACTTGTATAATGAATTAGACAAGGTAGATATGGAAGAAATAAATAAATACAACGAAGAAAATAGCAAACAAGAAGAAAAGGAGAGTGAATAGAATATGGCTTATAGTAAAGTATGTAAAAAATGTTTATTAGAGAAACCTTTAGAAGAATTTAGAGTTAGAAAAGATAATGGACATTATAGACATACTTGTAAAGAATGTGAAAAAAAGTATCGTTATGAGTATATAAAAGAACATAAGCAAATAGAAAAAACAATAAGAAATAATTATTACAAAAAGCATAGAGAAGAAATCTTAAACAAAATGAGTTCTTATTATCAAAAAAATAAAAATGATATACAAAAAAGAAGAAAAATAAATAGAGAACTTAACAAAGAAGAATTAAATATGAAAGCAAGATTAAGAAATAAAAAAAATAGAAAAAATATAAGTAAAAGAGAAAATATAAGGTTTCACTCGGACAATTTATTTAAAATAAAAAAACAAATAAGAACAAATATTAGAGTTTGTTTTCAAAAGAAAGGTTATAGGAAAATGTGTAAAACAAAAGATATTCTTGGTTGTTCATTTGATTACTTTTATTCTTATTTGTTAGATACTTTTAAAAATAATTATGGCTATGAATGGGACAAAAAAGAACCTGTTCATATTGACCATATTATTCCTCTAGCAACTGCAAAAACTGAAGAGGATGTAATAAAATTATGCCATTATTCTAATTTACAATTATTAAAAGCACAAGATAATTTACAAAAAAGTGCAAAACTTAATTATACATTAAAGGAGGAAAAATTATGTATGTAAAAACAAATTGGGAGAATTTGCCTAGTACAAATACTCCTACTACAGCAAGTAATTTAAACAATATTGAAACAGGTATAAAAGATAATAATGATATGTTGTTAGGTAACAAAGCAATGGGAGATATTATTGTTGATGGATTAACAGGGAAAAATATGGTTGATATGAGTACATTTGCAACAACTACATCAAATGGAATAACTGCAACTTATGATATAAGCACAAATGAATTAACAATTAATGGTACAGCAACAGCACGAACTGATATTAATTTAGCACCATTTAATAAAATGAAATTTAAAAGTGGTACACAATATACATTTTCAAGCACTTATGTAAGTGGTAGTACAACAGAAAATTGTACAATATATTTACAAGACGCAAATTATAATTATCAAGGTTTTACTTTATTACTTAATGAAAATAATACTTCATTTACTAATAGTTTTAATGCTGATATTTCAATTACATTAAATATTTTAAGAATACCTAATGGAACTACTCTTGATAATTACAAATGCAAATTACAAATGGAAAAAGGTAATACTGCTACTGATTATGTAGAACATAAAGAATATGAAAATATAGATGTATATTCAACAATCGAAAAGAGAATAGGGATTTGGATTGACGGTAAACCTTTATATAGACGCACACTTTTAAATATTTTAGGAGCAAATACTAACACTACACTCTTAACAGATACAAATATTGAAATGCTAACGAATGCTTATGGAGTAGTTAGTTATGCAAATGGTTGGCATCAAATTGGTGCTTATGCAAATTCAAATTTTTATTCATTAATACAATATAGTACTGTTGAACATACTGTTTCGTTATTTGGAAAAGGATATGATAATAAACCTTGCCGTTGCACAATAGAATATACAAAAACAACTGATTAAGGAGAATAAAATGATAACATTTTTAATAGGTGTTGTAGTAGGTGTGTTTATAATGTGCTTAGTACAAATAAATAAAGAAAAGTAGCATTGATTTGCTACTTTTTTAGTTCAATGATATAATTAAATAAAGAAAGGTAGGTTGTTATTATGAAATTAAATAACAAAATATATGATATTCTAAAATGGGGGTTGATGATATTTATTCCAGCACTTATCACTTTAATAGGTACACTAGGACAAATATACAAATTTGATACTGAAATAGTTGTTTTAACTATAAGTGCTATTGCCACATTTTTAGGTGCTATTACAGGGATTTCAAATTATAATTACAAAAAGGAGATGAATTAATATGGAAGAAGTTATATTAACAAAAGAAATGGAAGAAGAACTTTCAAATGGGAAAGGCGATGAAGAAAATGAATAATTCAAATTTAGTTGACACAGTTATTCCTGCTTATGAAGGAAACTATACTATTGGTAGAAGTGGAAGAAATATTGAAGCAATTACAATTCATCACATGGCTGGTGTATTAAGTGCTGAACAATGTGGTTATATATTTCAAAATCCTAACAGACAAGCATCATCACATTATGGAATTGGTAATGATGGAAGAATTGGCCAATATGTAAATGAAGAAAATACTGCTTGGACAAATTCAAATTGGGATAGTAATTGCAAGTCAGTAACTATCGAAACTTCTAATTGTGAAATGTATGGTGATTGGAAAGTAAGCGATGAAGCACTAAATAGTTTAATTACACTTGTTGCTGATATTGCTAAAAGAAATAATTTAGGTGTATTGGTAAAGGGTCAAAATTTAACTTGGCATAGTATGTTTGCTAACACTAATTGCCCAGGTGATTATTTATTAAGCAAATTAGATTATATTATTGAACAAGCAAATAAAATTAATGAAGATAAGCCTGAACCACAGCCTAGCACTGATTATCTTAATCTTAATGCTAATATTGATAGTTGGCGTGTTTATCCAATGAATGTTGCACCTGTTAAAGGTAATGAATGTATGTTCTTAAAACCATCTAAATTTGGTGGATTATCATATACTATACTTGGTTATACTATGGAAGGCGTTGCTATTATTCAAACTAGGGACTTTGGTCAAGTTCAAATATTTATTGGTGCAGGTACTGAGGGTAAATATAGCATTACTAAAGAGCCTATTTATCAACTTGTAAATTAAGAATATTTTTACAAAAGACTTTACAATTTTGTAAAGTTTTTTAATTTCTCGTCAAAAAGTATTGACTAGTAGTATTTAGTATGATAAAATCATATTAAGGTAGGTGAGATAATGAAAGAAAAAATTTCTATAACAATAGACAAAAAAATATTAGAACAAATTAAAAAATTAGCAAAGCAAGAAAACAGAAGTTTATCAAATTTTATTGAAAATATTTTAAAGGAGAGATAATATGAAAAAATATATATATATGCACAAATTTCCTAATGGGAAAATTTATATAGGCCAAACATCAAATTGTGAAAAAAGATGGAAAAATGGAAATTGTTATGACCAAAAAGCAATGAAAGATGCAGTACAAAAATATGGTTGGGAAAATGTAGAACATATAATATTAGAAGATAATGTTGATGAAGAAATTGCTGACGAAATAGAAAATTATTACATTGGTAAATATATGTCTTATAAAAATGATATTGGTTATAATACAGTATATAATGGTAAATATTATCCTAAATATAAATATCCAACAAATAAAGGAATAATAAAGAAAAGAAGAACTAAAACAATAAAAATAAATCTATATGAAGAAGATTATGAATATTTTGAAAAAGAAGCGTCAAAATATTATATGGGTATTCAAAAATATATTTATTTAAAATTAATGGAAGAAAAAGCAGGCATAAAGTTTTTTCACTTAAAATAAAAAAAGGAGGTAAGAAAAATGGAAACAAGAGAATTAGGTGCAGGTAGTTATCCAACACCAATTGAGTTTGAAGATGAATATAAAACAGTTAAAGTTGAATGTTCATTTACAACTTATGTAAGAGTAAAGGTTGGTAAATACAAAGACATTGATGATGAAATAGATGACATCAATGAACAAGTTGATAAAATGAGTAATGAAGAACTACTTGAAGAAGTTGATAAAATCAATATTGAAGATGTAATTATTTAAAAAAGAAGAAAGAGGGAATAAAAATGAAAAGTTTAGAAGAAGTATTAATTGAAAATAAGAAAAGAATTTATGAAAAGAAAAAACAAGAATATTTAAAACAACAAAAGAAAGAAGAAAGGATAACTATATTTGTAGCAACATTTATAGTTGTCTTAACTTGTGCTTTACTAATACTTATAGGTAAAATACAAAAGCAAGAATTAAAAGATTGTATGGAACTTGGTTTTGATGAAAATTTTTGTAGAGAAACTTTATAAAGAAGATAGATAAAAATGGAAAGAGCTAAAAAAATTAGAAGATGTTATCGAATAAGTCCATTTGTGTATGATGAACTTAAAAAAACACTTGAAAAAATTAACTCTACTGAAACAAATTTTGTAGAAATAGCAATTATTGAAAAAATCGCCCGTATAAGAGAGTTTGACAACAATTCGATAAATTATACTAACAATGTCGAAATTGTGCTAAAAACCCCATAAAAACGCAAAATAAAGGTATATTATGAGTGTAATAGATGAAGAAATTGTAAGACATTGTAGAAATTCAAAAAGATTAAAAGAATTATTTATCGGTGAACATAATTTAAAATATGATAAAACTATTGAATTGCAAAAACTACAAGATGAAGAGTATAAAAAGATGATGTTTTTAAAAAATTTAAAAAAGGAGATTGATAAAAATGATAGAAAACATTAAAGATTTTATTGAGTATATAAAAAATAAAAATGAAATACTAGAAGAATTAGAAAATTTAGATCATGAGTTAGCGAATGAAAAAGTTAAAAATTCAAAATTAAAAAAGCAAATAGAAGAATTGAAAATTGCAGAAGAACAAAAAGACAATTATCTTGATACCATAAAAGAAAAAAATAAAGTTATTAGGCAACTTAAAAAAGAAATTAAAGAATTAAAAGAAGAAAAATAATCTTCTTTTTTTATTAAAAAATATATCAAAAATATATAAAAAATATATTGACATTATATAAAAAAAGAGTATAATTATATATAGATAGGAGGTAGAGAAATGAAAAGTATATGCCTTAACATTAGAGAAGAGTTAAAAGAACAACTTACTAATGAGGCAAAAGAAAAAGGGTTGTCATTAAGTTCTTACATTAGATTAATTCTGATAGGGAGAAAAAAATAATGACACGCGAAGAATATTTAAAAGAATTAAATAAGGCATTTGGAGATTTCAAGTTTTTTGAGCAAGATCATCACTATGAATACAAAGGACAACGAGTTGGAATTAGTGTAACAACTTTTATTCACGAATATGCCAATGAATTTAATGAACAAGAAATGGCTGAAAAATCAGCAATTAAAAATAATAAATCAGTTCAAGAAATTTTAGATGAATGGCATTATAAACGAGATTTTAGTTGTGAAAAGGGAACAACTTGTCATGAATGGTCGCAACATTTATGGAGTGGCAATGAATACAATGAATTATTATTTGATGGAAGTATAGAATATATAAATGCAGTTAATAAAATTCAAAACCAAGCAAAGAATTTTAAAAAAGATTATGAAGATAGATTGGAACATTTATATGATGAACTTCCAATAGGTAGTGAAGAATTTAATATTGCCAGTTGTGTGGATCATTTATTTTATAATAAACTTACTGGTGATTTAGTTTTAGTAGATTATAAAACTAATTCGTACTTAAAAGGTTATAATGAAAAAGCATATAAAAAATCAATGAAAGTACCATTACAACACTTAAATGATGACAGCTTACATCATTACTATTTGCAACTATCTATTTATAAATTTTTAATAGAAAAATATGCAAATGTAAAAGTTGAAGAAATGTTTATTGTATATTTTAGTGAAAATATCAAAAATTATGAAATTATACCAATTCCTTATATGGAAAAAGAAGTAGAAGAAATTTTAGAGAACAGGAGATGTAAAAATATGAAAAGTATTCCAGTATTATTATACGGAAAATCTGGTAGTGGTAAAACAAGTAGTTTTAGAAATTATAAAAATGATGAAATAGCTTATATAAATATTTTGGACAAGCCACTTCCATTTAAAAGTGATATTAAAATTAATTCATTAGATAATTACGATAAAATTATAGCAGGAATAAAAGGAACTAAAAAGAAAACAATAGTTATAGATGACGCTGGATTTTTACTAACTAATGAAATGTTTGAAAGAGCAAGAGAAACAGGTTATACAAAGTTTACACAAATTGCTGAAAAATTTTATAATTTAATTAAAGAAATTAAAAAAATTGATGGTGGTAAAGTTGTTGTAATATCAATGCACGAAGAAATTGAAGAAGGGCAAGTAAAACTTAAAACAGCAGGAAAAATGATTGAAAGTAATGGTGTTATTGAAGGAAACTTTACAATTGCTATTAGAACAATGTGTGATAATGGTAAGTATGTATTTAGACTAAAAAATACAGGTTGCGATATAACAAAAACACCAATTGGGCTATTCGATGATGGCGTGGAAGAAATAGAAAATGATTTCAAAATTGTTGATAAAGCAATTAGAGATTATTATGAATTAGATAAAGTTGAAGAAAAGAAAGAAGGAGAAAAATAATATGATATTAAATAAACCAAATAAATATGAAGAAGTACAAGTTAGTCAAGAATTTGAAAGATTAGAATTAGGGGGACACAAAGGAATTATCAAAAATATTGAAGAATATACTTCAACAATTAGTGGTAAAACTTCATTAAAAGTTGAAGTTGATACAGATAAAAATGATAAACAACCTGAATATTATCAAAAACAATTTGATGAAAATCCAAACATGGACAAAAAATGGTCTCCAGCAGGAACAAGATATGTTCCAATTGGAGATAGTGAAACACAAATAAAAATGTTAAAATCATTTATCACAGCCGTTGAAAATTCAAACAATGGGTTTAATTATGATTGGAATAAAGACGTTGAACAATTAAAAGGTAAAAAAGTCGGTTTAGTAGCTGGGCTTGAAGAATACCAAGACAATGAAGGCAAAACTAAAACAGCAACTAAAATTGTTCAATTTAGAAGTATTGATAAAGTTGACAATATTAAAATTCCAAAAGTTAAATTACTTGATGGAACATTTGTTGAATATGAAGAATATACAAAACCAAGTGATACTTCAAATGATATAGCAGCAACATTTGGTGATGTTGTAGAAATTGACGATACATTCCTTGATTAAAGTTTCACGTGAAACATGTAAAGCAACTAAAAAAAGTTGCTTTTTTTATTAAAATTAACTTGTATTTTACCTAAAAATATGGTAAGATTTACTTGTAAGGTAAAGGAGGGTAAAAAATGAAACCATTATTTAGATTTATGAAACGTGCAGATAAAGCATTAAATAGAATCGTTATACCAAAATTTATTATTGACAAATATGGTAGAGATTTTTATTTAGAAATCTATGATGATGAAACTATTAAATTAGTTCCAGTTAAAAATGAAAAATAGAAAGGGTAATAAATATGACACAAGAAATATGGAAAGACATACCTGAATATGAAGGTTTATATCAAATTTCTAATTTAGGAAATGTGAAATCATATTATAC
>JAZQTI010000034.1:0-22600 GCA_045630665.1 Candidatus Scatovivens sp. | reverse complement strand
CTTGAATTATCAAAAAGAGAGTTTTGCTCTTTTCTATAATAAAATTCATCAATAAAGTAATTAATATGATTAAGGTCATTATCATCTACTTCTGGAGAATCTCCAAAAGCTAGAGTATAATCTTTTTCAGAAATCTTTTTACAAAAAATATTAGTTGTTCCAAAATTATTTACAATATTTCTTAAATATTCAAAAATCTCTCTCAAATTTTCTTCTGTATATTCGGTGTCAGAAATTTTTAGATGTCTTAAAATTTCTTTAATAAAAGGTTTACTAAAACCAATAAATGTATCAACAAAAAATTTGGTTAAAGAAATAATAGAACCAGAATTATTAAAAATTTCTAAAAATTTATCAAAACTTGTTAATTCTAAAAAACTAACTTTTGTGATAGGTGCAAAAACATATTCGTGTGCAGGTAGTAATTCCCTAATATTGTTATCAAAATGTTTTAAAGTATCTATAATTATATTATTTTCATTTGTTAAAATTATATTACTTTGTCTACTCATAATTTCTATGAATAATTTTCTTACAACTAAATCATTTAATTCATTGTAACATTCAAATTGGATTTCTACTGTTCTTTCTAAATCAAAGTTGGAAATTTTTACAATTTTTCCACCAACTAGATATTTTCTAAGAAGCATGCAAAAATTTAATGCATTTTGTGGATTTGGCTTAGAGTATGAAGTAAGACAAATTCTACAAAATTCTGGGTTTGCACATAAATTTAAAGTATAGTTTTTTCCATTATTATAAAGACTTAAAATTACTTCGTTTTTTGTTGGTTCAAAAATTTTATTAACTTTTGCTCCAATTAATGATTGATTTAATTCTGATACGATTGATTTGGTAATGAAACCGTCAAATGCCATATTATGTAATCTCCTTGTTTTTTCTTATCAACATAATAATATTATTATTAATAAAAAAGGTCAATAAAAAAATGAAAAATTCATTTGGAATAAAATAACATAAAATTGTCAAAAAGTATTGAAAAAATAGGGAAAAAGTCGTAAAATACTAATGGAAAGGTATATATTATGTAAAAGGAGAACTAAAATGGGATCAAATACAAAATCTCTTTTGTTAGGTGGATCAATAAGTATTGCTGTATTGTTAATATCAATTGCAATGTTTGTTTTTAATACTGCAACAGGAACAACTAATGAAGCTGTATTAAAGATATCAGAACAAGAAGTCCTTGCATTTAATCAAAAAATTACATTATATGAAGGTGAACAAAATGGTGGAAATGTAAGATCATTAATAGCACAATTAATTAGCAATGCAAATGTTGTTGATAAAGATGATAAACTTTACCAATTACCAGATTTAATTGTAGCAAATAGTGAACAATTGAACGAGTTTTCAGTACAAGATGCACAAAGACCTATTACAATAGAAAACATTTCAGAATATATTAGAATTTTAACCAAAACAAGAAATACAATTAAAAATAGTGACAAATACTATATAGAGCTAGAGTATGCATCTACTGGAATAATTGATAAAATCTCTATCTTAGATGTGGTTGAATAAATTTCACATAAAAATCACATATATTTTAAAATGCTTATGATATAATAAGCACTGTAAAATAATAATAAATATTATTAGGAGGCTTATAATGATAAAATTAAATTTAGAAAATTCAAGTATTAAAGAAAACGTTATTAACGAATATTCTGAAGAAGTTATGAAAATTCATAAAGCATTACATGAAAAAGCAAATGATGAAAAAGAATTTTTAGGTTGGATAGAACTCCCAACAAACTATGATAAAGAAGAATTTGAAAGAATAAAAAAAGCAGCAAGAAAAATTCAAAATGATTCAGACGTTTTAGTGGTTATTGGAATTGGAGGTTCTTATTTAGGTGCTAGAGCTGTAATAGATGCATTATCACATACTTTCCATAGCCAAATGCCAGAAAGAAAAACACCAGTTGTTGTATATGCTGGACATAATTTAAGTCCTGTTTATATGAATGAATTATTAGAATATGTTGCAGATAAAGATATATCAATAAATGTAATTTCAAAATCAGGAACAACTACTGAACCTGCAATTGCATTTAGAATTTTTAGAGAAGTATTAGAAACAAAATATGGTGTTGAAGAAGCTAGAAAAAGAATATATGTAACAACAGATAAACAAAAAGGTGCTTTAAAAACATTAGCTGATAACGAAAAATACGAAAAATTTGTAATACCAGATAATATAGGTGGAAGATTTTCAGTATTAACAGCTGTTGGATTGTTACCAATTGCAGCTGCTGGAATGGATATTGATAAATTAATGAAAGGTGCTAAAGCTGCACAAGATAAATATTCAGAACCAAATGTAAAATATAATGAATGCTATAAATATGCAGTTGCTAGAAATTTATTATATAAATCAGGAAAAACAATTGAAATTTTAGCAAACTATGAGCCAAAACTTCATTATATGACAGAATGGTGGAAACAATTATATGGAGAAAGTGAAGGAAAAGATTTAAAAGGAATATTCCCAGCTGGAGTTGATTTAACAACAGATTTACACTCAATGGGACAATATATTCAAGATGGTAGAAGAGAATTGATGGAGACTGTTTTAAAAATAGGAACAAATGCTTCAGAAATTACAATTCAACCAGATGATCAAAATTTAGATGGTTTAAATTATCTAGCTGGAAAAACAGTTGGATATGTAAATAGCAAAGCTATGGAAGGAACTGTATTAGCACATGTTACAGGAAATGTTCCAAACATGATGATTGAAATGGAAAAACTAGATGAAGAAAATTTAGGAGAATTAATTTATTTCTTTGAAAAAGCTTGTGCAATTTCAGGAACTATTTTAGGAGTAAATCCATTTAATCAACCAGGTGTTGAAGAATATAAAAAGAATATGTTTAGATTATTAGAAAAACCAGGTTATTAATAAAATAAAAGCGATATAGAGAATATCTATATCGCTTTTTATATTAAATTTTTATGAATTTAGTTATTGCTATCTGCTTCTTTTGATAATTCTGGTGTTGTACTAGTTTCTATAGAATTTGCAGAATTAGCTTTTTCTACAATAACATTTTCAGTTGTTACTTGTGGATCTACGTTTTCTTTTTCACTAGTTTTCTCTGTTATTTTTTCAGGTTGTTTTGATTCAATTTTTTTTGAAATATTTTCACTTTTTAGACTTTCAGAATTATCTATTTTTTCTAAAGCATCCAATTTTTTTGAAATAATTGCTAATTTTTTATAAACAGCAATTTTCCAATATCCGTCTTCAATTTCTTTTCCTGTTTGAGAAGTTAAAAGAAGTGCCATAAGTAAAAATATAACTGCGGAAGATATAATAATTATAGGCCTTAAAATTGAAGAAAATAAAAGAATATTTACTATATAATCACTTATTATAATTCCAAGTCCAGTTCCAATAGCTGTTAAAAAGATAAGTAAAAATACTCTTCTAACTTTAATCCAAAATATATGGCTTTTCATCGAATTTTCATCGTACATAGAAAATCCTCCTTTGAAATACTATAATTAAATTATAGTATCTATAAAAAAGATAGTCAATAAAAAAATAGAATAACCACATTTTACTTTATACAAGGAAAAAGAAGATTTTAAGAGATAAAACGAGATAAAATGAGAAACGATAAGTTAAGGAGTAAGTGAAAAAAATACAATTACTTTTTTAAACTTCAAAAAACTTGCAAGGGATTTGCTGATTTTTTGTTGACCTGTTATAATATAAATCGTTGGTGCATTATTCTAGTGTATACTCCTATTATGAGGGTAGGGCTAAAAATCTACTAGAAAGTATTATCAGTCTAAGTTCTTTGAACAACTGCGCATTACGCCCAGTTTTGCGTGGCTTTAAAGAAAAGATTTTAGGATAGTTTGTAATGGCATATAAATGATTCCTAATTTCAATGAGACTTATTTTTAACCAGAATAGGTAAAAGACCATATATGTTATCTTTATATGAAGGTAAGACTGTCTTGAGTGGTGCTTGGGAATTAATCGATAATTATAAAAAATATTCGGCCAAATATTTTTTACTAATTGATTATGAAACATCCACTGCAAAAAAGACTAATAATAGGCTAAGATACTCAAAGAAAATTTCTAGGATGTTAGCTTTAAATCAAAGCTTGGGAATTTGAGGATTAAGGTGCGGATTTAAGTGGTGATCTGGCGACAATCTTTATTTTATAAAAGATGTGGTTTTTCTTAAATGGAAACGGCTTATCAGTAATGAGAAGTGAGAAACCGAGAAACTCTGCTAGACCTAAACCGTAAAATTTACTCGAATTCCTACCAATAGAGATATAAATTAATTAAGTGCGAATATATAATTTTTTATAAAATTATAAATCCGTATTTTTTTATTTAAAAAATATAAGAGGAGAAAAGATAAAAATTGAAAGACAAACAGAAAAAAACAAATAATAATAGTTGGGTAATATTTATTGCTATTACAACTTTTATTCTATCATTGCTTTTTTCATTTATTTCAAATACAGCGATAGCTAATTTGAATATAGTATTAGGTATAATAGTTTTAATTATAGTAATTTTAATAGGTGTTGTTTTTGACTTAATTGGTGTTGCTGTAACAGTAGGAAATGAAGAAGATTTCCATGCTCAGGCAAGCAAAAAAATTAAAGGAGCAAAAACATCAATAAAAATGATTAGAAATTCTGCAAAAGTATCTAACTTTTGTGCAGACGTAATTGGAGATATTTGCGGAGTTTTAAGTGGAGCAATAAGTGCTATGATTGCATTTAAATTAACTGAAAATTATGGTATGAGTTCTTCACTTCAATTTGTGTTTAGTGCAATTGTATCTTCAGTTACAGTAGGTGGTAAAGCTGTAACTAAAGAGATAGCCAAAAAACATTCAACTCAAATAATTGGTTTTATAACAAAATTTGTTAATTTTGATGAAAAGTAGTTTGATTTTTCAAACTACTTTTTTGTTATAAATTAAAGCTTAATTAATTGACATTGTTGAATATAAATAATAAAATGAAGAAAATATTAATAAATGAGGTAGACTATGGATTTAAACTATGATGCTTTAGATAAAAGTATTAGTACTGAATTAAAACCATTATATTTACTATATGGTGAAGAACAATACTTAATAGATACTAGTATTAATAAAATAAAGAAAAAATTTGGAGAAAGAATATTAGGAATTAATTATATAATGATAGATGATACTAATATTGATAATCTAATTTCTGATATAGAAATGCCTGCTTTTGGTTTTGATAAAAAACTTATAATTGTAAAAAATTCAGGTTTGTTTAAAAAAGATGGTAGAAAAAAATCAGGTTCTCCAATACAAGATAAAATTGCAGATTATATAAAAGAAAATATGGACATTATAGAAGAATCTGTAATATTAGTATTTGTAGAAAATCAAGCTGATAAAAATGTTGTTTTTGAGGCAATATCAAAAAATGGAATAATTTGTAATATTGAAGAGATGAAACCTCATCAATTAGTTAAAAAGTTAAAACAAATTTGTAATTTATATAAAGTGAATGTAGATGAATTGACATTAAATTATTTAGTAGAAAATTCAGGAACAAATCTTCAACATTTAATTAATGAAATAAGAAAACTTATCGAATATGCAGGAGAAAATGGAACAATTACTATAGATAGTGTTAATAAATTATCAACAAAACAAATTGAAAGTGTAATTTTTGAATTAACAGATCATTTAGCAATGAGAAAAATAGACAAAGCATTAGAAGTATTAGATAATTTGATTTATCAAAAAGAACCAATTCAAAAAATTTTAGTAACATTGTATGGACATTTTAAAAAAATATATTTGTGCACTGTTGCAGTTAAGTTAAATAAAGATGTTGTGAATTCATTGAATTTAAAACCAAATCAAACATTTTTAGTTACAAAATACAAAAAGCAAGCATCATATTTTAAAATGACAGAATTAAGAAAAATATTAGAAGCACTTATAGATTTAGACTACAATTATAAAAATGGAAAAATAGATTTAGATGTGGGATTAAGAAGTATTTTATGCAGTTATTGTAGTTAAAAATAAAGATTAATTTACGATATAGCTTGAAAATTAGCTAAAAAAATGATATAAAAGGAGAGAAATGAATAATAATTTATTCATTTCTTTATTTTATAAAAATCATATGGAGGAAAATATGATTAATATAAACGAAAACTTTTTAAATTTACAAGATAGCTATCTTTTTTCAACAGTAGCGAAAAAAGTGGCTGAATTTCAAAAAAATAATCCAGATAAAAGGATTATAAAATTAGGTATTGGAGATGTAACAAGACCATTAGTCCCAGTTGTACTAGATGCAATGCATAAAGCAGTAGATGAAATGGGAAAACAAGAAACATTTAGAGGATATGGACCAGAACAAGGCTATGAATTTTTAAGAGAAAAAATAGCTAAATATGATTATGAATCTAGAGGAGTAAATATTTTACCAGAAGAAATATTTGTATCTGATGGAGCAAAATGTGATTGCGGAAATATAGGCGATATACTTGGTATTTCTAATAAAGTATCAATAACAGATCCTGTATATCCAGTTTATTTAGACACAAATGTTATGGCAGGAAGAAGTGGAAAATTTAATAATGAAACTGGAAAATTCGAAAATATAATTTATGTACCAGTAACTTCTGAAAATAATTTTATACCAGAACTACCAAAAGAAGTTCCAGATATGATTTATTTATGCCTACCAAATAATCCAACAGGAACAACTCTTCCAAAAGAAGAATTACAAAAATGGGTAAAATATGCAAAAGAAAATAAATCACTAATTTTATTTGATTCTGCATATGAAGCATATATTTCAGAAGATGATGTACCACATTCAATTTTCGAAATTGAAGGAGCAAGAGAAGTTGCTATAGAATTCAGAAGTTTCTCAAAAACAGCAGGTTTTACTGGAATAAGATGTGCTTATACAGTTGTACCTAAAGAATTAAAAGGATACACAACTGATGGAAAAGAAATAAATTTAAATAATCTTTGGAATAGAAGACATGGAACAAAATTTAATGGAGTTTCATATCCAGTACAAAGAGCTGCTGAAGCAATTTATTCTGAAGAAGGTCAAAAACAAATAAAAGAAAATATCAAATACTATATGGATAATGCAAAAATAATAAAAGACGGATTACAAGAAGCAGGTTATACAGTATATGGTGGAATAAATGCTCCATATATTTGGCTAAAAGTTCCAAATGGATTAAATTCTTGGGAATTCTTTGATAAATTATTAGAAGAAGTAAATGTTGTTGGAACTCCAGGTGTTGGATTTGGTCCAAGTGGAGAAGGATATTTTAGATTAACAGCATTTGCAACAAGAGAAAATACAATAGAAGCAATCGAAAGAATTAAAAAAATGAAATAACAAAATAAAACCAAAAATAAAATATATTTATTTTTGGTTTTTTATTTTTATAATAAAAATGATGAGAGATTTGATTTATCATTATAAAAAAATGAATTTTATTATTAATAAAAATTGCTTTTAAGAAATTTTAAATATATAATATTAGAATAAAATATAAAAAGGATTAAAATATGAAAAAATACAGAATTGAAATAATTTTATTTGTTGTAGAAGCAATATGCATGATTTTAGAGCTAGTAGCTTCAAGAGTTTTAGCACCATACTTTGGAAGTAGTAATCTAGTATGGACAAGTGTTATAGGAATAATTCTTGCAAGTGGAAGTATCGGAAATTATCTAGGAGGAATTGTTGCAGATAAACCAGAAGTTAATAAAAAATTTAAACTTATATTAATAATTTCTGCAATATTAATTTTCATAATTCCATTTATTCAAACAGATGCAATTGAAATGATTGCTAGACTATTTTCAGACATAAGAGTTGGAGCAATTTTTTCAACAATAATTTTATTTTTCTTACCATCTGTATTTTTAGGTTTTTTAGTACCAATGGTACAAAAACTAAAATTAACAGATTTAGAAACTAGTGGAGAAGTTTCTGGAAAAGTATACGCTTTAGCAACTGTAGGAGGGATATTTGGGACTTTTATTGGTGGATTTTATTTAGTACCAAACTTTGGAAGTATACAAATATTATTCTTTTTAGCAATATTACTTGTTTTATTAGTTCCTTTAGTGGAATTTAAATTAAGTAAAAAAGAAATTATAATAATGATTTTAACAGTTGTTATAATGGGAACACTGATGTATTTTTCATCTTATCAAAATGATCAAAAAGGTGATAAAGTTTTAGCTGGTGAACTAAATGAATATGTAAGTTATGATACAGAATATAGTAGAATTTTAATTTATAACAGATTAGATAATCAAAATAATTTAATCAGAAGTTTCTTTATGGATAGTGGTCATGAATCTGCTACTTATGTTGATGAAAGCAAATGGAATGAATTAATTTTTGAATATACAAAAATGTATGATTTAATGTTTAATTCTTCAAAAGAAATTAATAATACATTAATGATTGGTGGAGCTGGATATTCTTATCCAAAACACTACATAAGTAAATATTTAGATAAAACTATGGATGTTGTAGAAATTGATGAAAAAGTAACAGAAATTGCAAAAAAATATTTCTATCTAGATAAGTTAATTGAAGAATACAATAGTGGAGAAAATAAAAGATTAAATCTTATAACAGAAGATGGAAGAACATATTTAAATACTAACACAAAAAAATATGATGCTATTTTAAATGATGCATTTTCAGATACAACACCAGCGGCAACATTAACAACTTTAGAAGCTGTTAAAAATATTAAAAAATCATTAAATGAAAATGGTTTATATTTAACAAATATAATATCATCACTTGCTGGTGAAAATTCAAAATTCATGAAAGCGGAAGTAAAAACATTAAAAGAAGTATTTTTAAATGTATATGTTATACCTTGTGTAACAACAACTGATGCTGATCTTACACAAAACAACATAGTAGTTGCAACAGATGGAATTTTAGAAATTGACGAATCAAGAGTATATAACTTAAATATTACAGAAGAAGACATTATTTTGACAGATAATTATTGCCCAATAGATTCTTTAATACCACAAAATATGATATTTTAGTATTGTTTATTAATAATAAAAATAAATAAATTTTAAGGAGGATTTTTCAAATGGCTGAGATATTAAAAGATGTATCAAGAACTTTTAACGAATTTCTTTTATTGCCAAATTTAACTGATGAAAGATGCATACCAAACAATGTATCTTTAAGAACACCACTTGTAAAATATAGAAGAGGAGAAGAACCAAAATTTAGTGCAAATTTACCTTTAGTTTCTGCAATAATGCAATCTGTTTCAGGTGAAAAAATGGCTATTGCACTTGCAAGAGAAGGTGGTTGCTCATTTATATATGGAGCTCAAAGTATTGAATCACAAGCTCAAATGGTAAGAAATGTAAAAAAATATAAAGCTGGATTTATTACTAGTGATTCAAATGTTACACCAGATACTTCAATTAGAGATTTATTAGCTTTAATTGAAAGAACAGGACACTCAACAGTAATGATTACTGAAGATGGAACACCAAATGGAAAATTCTTAGGTTTAGTAACAGACAAAGATTATAGAATATCTAGAGTAAATTTAGATGAACCAGTATCAAATTATATGATGCCAAAAGATAGACTTTGCTTTGCTAAAAAAGGAATATCATTAACAGAAGCAAATGATATTATTTGGGATAACAAAATAAGTTGTTTACCAATATTAGATGAAAATGAAAATTTAGATACTTTGGTATTTAGAAAAGATTATGAATCAGATAAAGAAAACCCAAATTCTTTATTAGATGAAAATAAAAGATTTATTGTAGGAGCAGGTATCAATACTAGAGACTATGCAGAAAGAATTCCTGCACTAGTTGAAGCTGGAGTTGATATGGTATGTATGGACTCTTCAGATGGATATTCTGTATGGCAAAAAAATACAATAGATTGGGTTAGAGAACATTATGGAGATTCAGTAAAAATTGGAGCTGGTAATGTTGTTGATAAAGCTGGATTTTATTATTTAGCGGATGCTGGCGCTGACTTTATAAAAGTTGGTGTTGGTGGAGGATCAATTTGTATAACACGTGAAACAAAAGGAATTGGTCGTGGACAAGCAAGCGCCCTATTAGACGTTGTAGAAGCTAGAAATGAATATTTTGAAAGAACTGGAGTATATATTCCAATATGTTCAGATGGTGGTATTGTGCATGATTATCACATAACTTTAGCTTTAGCTATGGGTGCAGATTTTGTAATGATGGGAAGATATTTTGCTAGATTTGATGAAAGCCCATCAAGAAAAGTAAAAAGAAATGGAACTTTCATGAAAGAATATTGGGGTGAAGGTTCAAATAGAGCTAGAAATTGGCAAAGATATGATATGGGTGGAGAAGCTAAAAACAAGTTAACATTTGAAGAAGGTGTTGATTCTTACATACCATATGCAGGACCATTAAAAGACAATGTTGAAGTTACAGTAAGTAAAATAAAATCAACAATGTGCAATTGTGGTTCAATTTCAATTCCAGAATTCCATCAAAAAGCAAGACTAACAATGGTTTCAAATGTTAGTATTAAAGAGGGTGGAGCTCATGATGTTATTTTAAAAGAATATGAAGCTGGAAATTAGTATTGACAAAAAGTACAAAACATAATAAATTGAGAGCGAGCAATTTATGCTTTGTATGATGTGTAAAAAACTTAATTAAGGGGGTATGCATCTATGATTCAAAGATCATCAGTACTTTTTCTAGAGTACATCACATCGCATCAACTGTTCGAAACGCAAAAGATTAAGCTTAAGGTTGCAAAAGAAGTTGGAAAAGTAGAAAGCGTAAAAGTTTTCTTCAACAAATATGGTCAATATCCGGGAGAAGACGGCTGTTATGAAATGCTTTATAACAGCAAGGATTCTAACCGTAAGGAGGATGTATTTGTTGCTCAATTCCAACATCAGACTGCGGGTTACAGAACGTTTGTAATCGCATTACAATTGAATAACAAGAGAATGTACGTGAAAAAAGATCGCTTCACTGAAGAACCTGTTTTAACAGAATTCATTGAAGATGATCGATCTGTATTCTGGGAAACAATGCCTTATTCTTGGAAGTTCGATACTCCTGATTGTGGTTTGGAAGGAGGAATTGCGTATCAGATTTACCCTGATACTTTCTTCAGAAAGAATCTACCAGAGGAATTCAAGGATAAAGTGGTTGACTGGAATGCACCACCAAAATGGTGGCCAGACGAAGATGGAGAATACAGAAATGATCAGTACTACGGTGGAACATTAGAAGGTATCATTGAGAAACTTCCTCACATCAAGAGTTTGGGAGTAACTACAATATACTGTTGTCCTATCCTGGAATCAGGTTCTTCTAATAGATATGATACTATCAACTATTGGAATGTTGATCCGATACTGGGAAATTGGGATACAGCTGCTAAGCTTTATGATGAAGTTCATAAAGCTGGAATGAGCCTTGGCCTTGACGTTGTAATTAACCATTCAAGTATTCTAAATGGACTTCTTAAGGAAAAACCTCATTTGTACAAATGGGAAGAGTGGCTTAAGAAACCAAAATGCTGGTGGGGATACAAACACTTACCTGAATTTGATCAAGCAGAAAGAGAATATTTGGAATATATGACAGATATGCTTCGTAATCTTTCAAAATACTGTGACTACTTCAGATTTGATGTTGCAGATAATTTGAATAGTAGCACGATTGCATATTTGAAAGAACAATTTCCAAATGTAATCTTTATGGGAGAAGTGTGGAAACATGCTATTACTGGAGAACACAGAAGCTTCTTTAATGGAGAAGAGCTTGATTGTGTAATGAATTATCAATTCCCTTATGCGATTTATCGCTATGTAAGATGGGGGAAATATGCTTACTTCAGAAAAAATGTTAATAGTGTTTGCCAGTTGTATCCCAAAAGAGCACTTATAAGATCTCCAATCTTTATGTCCTCTCATGATATTCCTAGACCAATGAACATTCTTACGAATGAATACATGAAGGAAGATGAGAGCTTTGAAAATGTATGGGATATGGAAAAATCTCCAGACTGGTTGAATCCAGATGGAACTTTCAATACCTATCGTTTCAGAGAATATGAGATGAATAATTTGGAAATCACTGGTGAGAAACGTATTCTTGCAGAAAACTTAAGACGAATTGCTGTTTTCTTACAGTACACATTACCTGGATTGCCTTCAATCTTTGCAGGAGATGAAATGGGTGTACCTGGATTGAAAGATCCAACAAACAAATTCCCGTTACCTTGGGATAATATGGATATGACAAGCTATAACTTTTATAGAAATCTTGGTATTTTCAGAACTGATCATAAGCAAACTTTTGCTTCTGACGATTTTGAGATACTGGGCGGATATGATGGTCAGCTTGTATATAGACATTGTGATATGCTGTTTGCAACTAACAGAACTGAAAACAGCTTGCCATTAGATGAACGCTTGAGAAATAAGCAAATTGCATTTTCTATGGCAGAAGGTGACAAGAATTGTGATGGAGAAATCATGAAAGGAACATTGCCAGCGTACAGTGTTGTAGCAGTGAAAATCTGATAACTATCAATGAATTACAAAAGGCGGAATTAGAGAAATCTAGTTCCGCTAATTGTTTTTATAGTATTGATTTTTTGCTAAATTCTTGTTATCATATTTAAATAGGGTAACATAAAGGTTTAAAGACATTAAAAAAATTTGAAAGGAAAAATATAATGGAAAAAGAATTAATTTTAATTTTAGATTTTTATGGTCAATTTAATCAATTAATTGCAAGAAGGGTTAGAGAATGCAATGTGTATTCAGAAATTGTACCTTACAATATTTCAATTGAGAAAATAAGAGAAAAAAATCCAAAAGGTATTATTTTTACAGGTGGACCAGATAATGTTTATGCAGAAAATGCACCAATGTGTGATAAGGAAATTTTTAATTTAGGTATACCTATTCTTGGTATTTGCTATGGAATGCAACTTATGACTCATATATTAGGAGGAGAAGTTCAAAGAGCAGATAAAAGAGAGTATGGTGTAACTGAAGTTGAGATAAATAACAGTTCAAAAATATTTGAAGGTTTTGGAAATACAAATAATTTCTTAATGAGTCATACAGATTTTGTTGCGAAGCTTCCAGAAGGTTTCGAAAATATAGGAAAAACAGCTCATTGTCCAAATGCAGCGATGCAAAATGAAGAAAAGAATTTTTATGGAATTCAATTCCATCCAGAAGTAAATCATTCAGAAAATGGAACAATGGTTATTAGAAATTTTGTTTATAATGTTTGTGGATGCAGTGGAACTTGGAAAATGAATTCATTTGCTGAAGAAACAATAAAAGCAATCAGAGAAAAAGTAGGAGATAAAAAAGCATTATGTGCTTTATCTGGAGGAGTAGATTCATCTGTTGCAGCAGCTTTAATGAGTAAAGCGATTGGAAAAAATTTAACATGTATATTTGTAGATCATGGACTTTTAAGAAAAAATGAATCAGATGAAGTTGTAGCTGTTTTTGGAAACAGAGATGATGTTAACTTTATAAGAGTTGATGCATCAGAAAGATTCTTAGGAAAACTTGCAGGTGTTACAGAACCAGAAAGAAAAAGAAAAATTATAGGTGAAGAATTTATAAGAGTCTTTGAAGAAGAAGCTAAAAAAATTGGTACTGTAGATTATTTAGTTCAAGGAACTATTTATCCTGATGTTGTTGAAAGTGGAGCTGGAACAAAATCTACTATTAAAAGTCACCATAATGTAGGTGGATTACCAGACTATGTTGATTTCAAAGAAATTATAGAACCATTAAGAGATTTATTTAAAGATGAAGTTAGAAAAGTTGGATTAGAACTAGGACTTCCAGAATATTTAGTATATCGTCAACCATTCCCAGGACCAGGACTAGCAATAAGAGTTATTGGAGATATTACTAAAGATAAATTAGATATATTAAGAGATGCTGATTACATATTTAGAGAAGAAATTGCTAAAAATGGTTTAGATAAAGAAATAAATCAATATTTTGCTGTACTTACAAATTTAAAAAGTGTAGGTGTAATGGGAGATGAAAGAACATATGATTACACAGTTGCACTTCGTGCAGTTACTACATCTGATTTCATGACAGCTAGTTGGAGTAAAATACCATTTGAAGTATTAGAAACTGTTTCAAGTAGAATTGTAAATGAAGTTAAACATGTAAATAGAGTTGTTTATGATATTACTGGAAAACCACCAGCAACAATTGAGTGGGAATAAAAAATAAAATCTTAGGAGGAAGACAAAATGAAATTACTTATTGATGATGCAAATATAGAAAATATAAAAAGAATTTATGAATATTATGCTATAGATGGAGTAACAACAAATCCATCAATACTAGCTAAAAATGGACATAATCCATACGAAACTTTAAAAGAAATTAGAGAATTTATAGGAAATGATGCAGAACTACATGTTCAAGTTGTTTCTAAAAAAGCAGAAGATATGATTGCAGAAGGACATAGAATTGTTGATATGTTAGGTAAAAATACATATATAAAAATCCCAACAGTTCCAGAAGGACTTAAAGCAATGAAAAAATTATCTTCAGAAGGATATAATATAACAGCAACAGCTATATATACACCAATTCAAGCATATTTAGCTGCAAAAGCTGGAGCAAATTATACTGCACCATATGTAAATAGAATTGATAATTTAGGTACAAATGGAATTGAAGTGACAAGAAAAATACATGATATATTTGAAAACAATGGTTTTAAGACACAAATTTTAGCAGCAAGTTTTAAAAATTCATTACAAGTTTTAGAACTTTGTGAATATGGTGTTGGAGCTTCAACTGTAGCTCCTGATATAATAGAAGGATTTATAAATAATCCAAATATTTCATCAGCAGTTGATGTGTTTACTAAAGATTTTGAAGGTCTTTGTGGCGAAGGAAAAACAATGTTAGATTGTGAGTAAAAGTAATGTACACAAAAACGAGAAAAAAGATCTAATAATGGATAAAAAGAAAATATAAAATGATTAAGAAAAGCATATTTAGGTAAAGTTGACCTAAATATGCTTTTTTAATTGTTAATTTACATAAAACATGCTATAATTTAATTAGACAATATGTCGAAAAAATTTTGAATGGGGAAATTCCCAGAAAGTGAGGAAAATTTATGAGTAAGACAAATTTTAAAAGCCGGTTGGTAGCAATTTTGGTGACAATTCTGGTAACAGGGTTGATAGGTTGGGGAATTGAATTCCTTGCACTTCCTGCCATGACGTTCCACTCGAGTGGATTTTGGTGGTTTTGGTTGTGTATGGGGATTATTGCAGCTTTGGTCTACTTTGCTGTAAATGGAATTACCAACAGTATTAAATGTGAAGATGGAGGTTATTTGCCTGGTTTAATTATCTTAGGCGTAACGGCAATTTGGCTGGTAGCTTTTATCGTTACTGCTATCGCAGGTGGTGAAATGACAAATGCCCAAAAGTACAGCAATTTGATTGATGTTGAAACAGGCGATTTTGCAGAAGACATTAATCAGATTAATCTGGATAACCTTGTTGTTGTTGATGTGAAAACAGCTCAACAGTTAGGTAACCGGACCATTGCAAACATCGAGAATTCTTCTTGGTATGAAGTTGACAGCGAATATAACCTTGCTGTAATTAAAGGAAAAGAATATCGCATTAGCCCTGTTAATTACGGAGGAATTTGGAAGTTTTTCAAGGCTGATGAGGTAGGTATTCCGGGTTATGTTCTCGTTGATGCAAAAGATCAAGATGAAGAAGCAAGATACGTAGAACTCGAAGAAAATATCAAGTATTCTCCTTCTGCATGTATGGAGTATGATTTGACTCGTCATTTGCGTAGACAGTATCCTACCTATATCTTTGGAAAATCCTTTTTTGAGGTTGACGACAACGGAACTCCTTTTTGGATTACCAGTGTTCAGACTCCTCAAATTGGCATGAGAGGCGGTAATGTAGTAACTTCCGTTCTGGTAACCAATGCTGCAAACGGTGATACTGAAGAATATGCTCTTGATGTAATTCCTGAATGGGTAGATCACGTTGATTCTGTGGATCATCTTATGACTCTGCTTAACTGGCATTATAGCTATTGGAATGGTTGGTGGAACTCTTTCACTTCCCAGACAAAAGTCTACAAAACATCTTATTACTATAAGGATCAGGAACAGAGCAAGAGCCAGGATGAAGACAATATTGACCTTGAAGCTAACAAACACACTCCTTTTGAAGGTTATAACAGCATTGTAACTAAAGAAGGTAAAGTGTTGTTCTATACAGGATTGACTCCTGCGAATAAAGCTGAAAGCAATATTGGTTTCTTGCTGATTGACCCAATTGCACAAAAATTCACTTACTACAAAGCTACTGGTGCTGAAGAATCTTCTGCTCAGAAAGCTGTTGAAGGTTTAGTGTCTGATCACAGATATTCTGCATCTTTCCCGACTGTTGTCAATGTGGATGGAATTGAAACATATTTCATGGTCCTCAAAGACGGCGCTGGTTTGATTCAGAGATATGCATTTGCAAATGTGAAAAACTATTCTTTGGTAGTGCAAGCTGATACTAAGGAAGAAGCGCTCAGGCTTTATAAAATTAAGATTGGCTTAACTTCTGAAGATGATGCAAATGAAATTCAAAACAATCAGAATAATAATCCTGAAGTGGAAACAACTGAACTTACTGGAAAAGTTGTTCAGATTCAGGAAGCACAAATCGAAGGTTTTACCTATTATTACTTTACTCTTGAAGGAAATAACATGATCTTCATGTCCTCCATTGAGAATAGTAATTTGCAGCCTATGATGCTTAAAATTGGTAACTTTGTTACTATCAATTACTACGAATCCATTGAGGAAAATGGTATTGGTATTGTAACAGCGATCAAATTCGAATAACTCATAAAGAATGTGCCAGAGAAAATATCTCTGGCACTTTTTCCGTTTATAAAATGATATATTATTAAATAATAGGATACCTTGATAAAATATATTTATTATGTTAAAATATAGAATGATAAAAAAGTAAGGAGAGAATATTTAATGAAAATTTTAGCAGTAGGAGATATTGTTGGAAAAACAGGTCTTCAAAAATTAAAAGAAGTATTGCCAAAAGTAATTAAAGATAATGAAATAGATTTTGTTGTAGTAAATGGTGAAAATGCAGCAGATGGTATGGGAATAACAGAAAAAATGTATAGAGAAATATTAGCATTAAATGTTAATGTTGTAACAATGGGAAACCATACATGGGGAAAAAAAGAAATATTTAATTTTATAGATGACAAACAAATAATAAGACCAGCAAATTATTCAAAAAATAATCCTGGAAGAGGATATGATATTTATGAATGCAAAGGTAAAAAAATTGCAGTTATAAATTTAATCGGAAGAACTACAATGTCTGTTCTTTCAGAAAATCCATTTACAGTCGCGAAAGAAATAATAGAAAAAGTGAAAAATCAAGTTGATTTAATTATTATTGATTTTCATGCAGAAGCAACTGCTGAAAAAATTGCTTTAGGATATTATTTAGATGGTGAAATTACAATACTATTTGGAACACATACTCATGTTCAAACAGCAGATGAACAAATATTAGAAAAAGGAACGGCTTATATAACTGATATAGGAATGACAGGACCTTCAAATTCAGTCATAGGAATGGATGTTGGAGCATCAATAAAAAGATTTGAAACATCTCTTCCAGAAAAATATAAAATAGCAGAAGGTAAAGGAAAATTTAATAGCTGTTTATTTGAAGTAGATGATAAAACAAATAAAGTAACAAAAATTACAAGAATTAACAAATAACAAAAATAAAAAAACGAGATTGGGATAAGCTCACCATTCTCGTTTTTTTTGACTAATTTCTGGAAAATCCTTTTACAGATTCCCTAACAACCCAACCGACCTGATTATCAACTTTGACTTCAACCCAGTAGGAATGTACATCGTGTAAAAGATACTCGATATAGTTACCTGTATAGGTTACATTGCTTCCCTGATAGAGAACGTCAAGTATTTCAGATGTTGCACTCGGTTTTTCCCTCAAATTCACATATTCATATCTAACGTATCCGACTACGTTATTCATGTTTTCTGCGGCTTTTACAGAAGGGAATAATGCGGTAATAAATAGTGTCAGTGCGATTGCAATTGCTGCTGTTCGAGCAGAGAATTTTAAGACTGCGATTGCGATCCGTTTGTTGTTGTTTCGTCTTGGTTTGTTCATGCTTAAATTTCAGCAAAAAATTTTCAATTTGCCTACTTCCTCCATATTTTTATACTAATATTATACCATAAATCAAAGTTTTCAGCAAATTTAGGTGATTTTCAAGAGTAAAATAGTTATTTACTAAATAAGATAAAATGTTTCATAAAAAGTCTTTTTTCACCAAAAAAGAATAAAATATCTGCAATAAAATGTCAAAAAATATCAATTTATATAAAACTTTGAAGATGAGAATTACTAGACATATCAACGTTTTGAGGAGTAAAATATATTTATCGAAACACAAGATAAAATTAAAATAATAGGAGGAAGAAAAATGGAAGTTTTAAAAATTTCATCAAAATCAAACCCAAATTCAGTTGCAGGAGCTATAGCAGGGTTAGTAAAAGAATCTACAAGAGCAGAGATGCAAGCAATAGGAGCAGGAGCTTTAAATCAAGCAATAAAAGCGGTTGCGATAGCAAGAGGATTTGTTGCACCAGCAGGAGTTGATCTGGTATGTATACCAGCATTTGCAGAAGTTCAAGTAGAAGGAGAAGATAGAACAGGAATAAAATTAATTATTGAATCAAGAAAATAATTTTTTATATAAAAAAGCTAGTTTTATAAATTGAAAAATTTATAGAATTAGCTTTTTAAAATTATAAAAATAAATTTAAATTATATTTGTAATTTTATTGAAAATGTATGAAAAATAATATATTATTGTTGAAGTAGAAAGGTAATGATTGTATGAGTAATAATAATTTTTTTAAATATATATTTGCAATAGTAGTTGTATTTTTAATTGGATATACAGTATATATAATATTTCAAAATAAAGATGATTTTAGTGATTATAATTTAGACCAAACATCTACAACAAACAATATTCGAACAGACTTAAGATTTGCAATTTCTGGGTTTGATACAATAAATCCATTATTAACAAATAATAGAAATGTTCAAGAAATTAGCAAAGTAATATATGATTCATTAGTTACTCTAGATGGAAACTATAAATTACAATATTGTTTAGCAGAAGAAATAGCTCAAACAGATACGCTAACATATATAATTAAATTAAGAAAAGGTGTATTATGGGAAGATAAAAGCAATTTTACAGCATATGATGTTCAATATACAATTGACTTAATTTTGAGAAATGGAGTTAGTCCAAGATATTATGAAAATTTAAAAGCTATTGCAGAAACAGAAGCAATAGATAGTAATACTTTAAGAATTTCATTATCAGAACCAGTTTCTTTTTTTGAATATAATTTAACATTTCCCGTAATGTGTCAAAAGTATTATGAAGGAGAAGATTTTGCTACATCTGAAAAAACCCCAATAGGAACTGGAATGTTTAAAATTCAAGAACTTAGTTCTAACATTATAAAATTAGTTCCAAATGAACATTATTGGGATGTATCTAGAAAACCAATGGCAACTGAAATCAACATTAATTTATACAATACTATTGGAGAAGCATATGCTGCTTTTAAAAATGGTGAAATTGATTTATTAACAGTAAAAATAAATGATATAGAAAATTATATAGGAACTTTAGGATATAACAAAATTGAATATAAAACTAGAAATTATGATTTCTTAGCAATTAATACAGCAAATGAAATATTAAGTGATCCTGCAGTAAGAAAAGCATTAAGCCTTGTAATAGATAAAAACAATATTATAGCTTCTTGTTTAGGTAACGGATATGTAGTATCTAATTTTAATTTAGATATGGGATGTTGGTTATATACTAGAGATATAAATGTAAATATCGATACAGAACAAGCTGCACAAATTTTACATGCAGCAGGATGGGAAAGAACAGCAGGGAATTGGATAAAACGAACAGAAAAAGGTACTAAAAAATTAGAATTTTCATTAACTGTAAATGCAAACAATCAAACAAGAGTGGCTGTTGCTGAAAATTTAAAAAATCAATTTGCAAGTTTTGGTGTACCAATAATTATTAATTATTTGTCACCAGATAATTATAGTAATGCTATTAATAATAAAAAATATGATATGTTATTAACAGGAATTCAAAATTCATATTCACCTAGTTTAAAAACATTTTTCGGAGAAGGAAATATAGCAAATTATTATAATGCAGAAATGGCAGAGATTATGAACATAATAGAAAATACTTCGGATGAAAACGTATTATATGAAAAATATCTTCGAATACTAGATATTTACTTGGAAGAAGCGCCATATATTGGACTATATAGAGAAACTGACGTGATAGTTTATAATCAAAGTTTAGTGGGAAATATAACAGCAAATTCGTTTAATATTTTCTTTAATGTAGAAAAATGGTATAGACAATAAATGGCGAAAAAACGTTTGCTGTAAGCGAACGAGAATTGTGTTAAAATGGGTAAAAATAAAACTTTGAAAAAATATAAAAAAAGTATTGACAAAAGAAAAATTAAGGATATAATAAGAACATAAGTTTTACAAACAAACATTTGTTGGGAGGAAAAAATAAATGGGAAACAATTTAGAAAAAAGAAAAGCATTAGATGCTGCAATGAGTCAAATAGAGAAACAATTTGGTAAAGGTTCTGTTATGAAATTAGGAGACTTTAAAGAAACTAGTGTTGATGCAATTTCAACAGGAGCTTTAAATTTAGATATAGCATTAGGAATAGGTGGTATTCCTAGAGGAAGAATTATAGAAATATATGGACCAGAATCATCTGGTAAAACAACACTTGCATTACATGCTGTTGCAGAAGCACAAAAAACTGGAGGAGAAGCAGCTTTTATAGATGCAGAACATGCTCTAGATCCTGCATATGCTAAAAAAATCGGTGTTGATATAGATAATTTAATAGTATCTCAACCAGATACAGGAGAACAAGCGTTAGAAATAGCTGAAGCTTTGATTAGAAGTGGAGCAATAGATATAGTTGTCGTAGACTCTGTTGCTGCTTTAGTTCCAAAAGCAGAAATTGATGGAGACATGGGAGATGCACATGTTGGTTTACAAGCTAGATTAATGTCACAAGCATTAAGAAAATTAGCAGGAACAATAAATAAAACAAATGCTACAATAATCTTCATAAACCAATTAAGAGAAAAAGTTGGTGTAATGTTTGGTAATCCAGAAACAACAGCTGGAGGTAGAGCTTTAAAATATTATGCTTCTGTAAGAATGGATATCAGAAGAGTAGAAGCAATAAAACAAGATGGAGAAGTTGTTGGAAACAGAACTAAAGTAAAGGTTGTTAAAAATAAAGTTGCCCCACCATTTAGAGAAGCAGAATTTGATATAGTATATGGTAAAGGTATATCAAAAGAAGGAAGCGTGCTAGATTTAGCAGTAACTCTAGATATTATAGAAAAAGCTGGTTCTTGGTTTAGCTACAATGGAGAAAAAATAGGACAAGGACGTGAAAATGTTAAAAAACTATTAGCTGAAGATCCTAAATTTATGGCTGAAGTTGAGAAAAAAGTAAGAGATAATTTTAATAAGGCTTTTGAAAATGCATTAGCAGAAACAGAAGTTGATGAAGAACAAGAAATTGAGCCATCAGATGATGAATCAGAAGAATAATATATTAATCAAATAGTGAAAACTATTGTGATTTCCTAATATATAAATTTATAGCTTAATATAGATTAGGTGGCATAAAATGTCACCTAATCTTATTATATATAAATAATATTGGCAAACTTATATAAAAAGGAGAATAAATCATATGGAATATATGAGCAAAGAAAAATTCGAACAAGCAGAAAAATTCGAAAATTTAAAAAATAAAATGTTAAAATATATAGTGTATAAAAAAAGAACAGAACAGGAAGTTAGACAAAAGTTTTCAGACGAAGATGAAAATATGGTTGAAGATGCTATCGAATATTTAAAAGAGCTTAATTATATTAATGATAATATATACATAGAAAGAGCTGTAAAAGAATTTATGGCATTAAAAAATATGTCTATAAAAGAATTGTCATATAAGATTTGCCAAAAGGGAGTTTCAAAATCTTTAGTAGATGATTATATTTGCCAAAACAAAGAAAGTATGTTAGAATATGAAATATCTTCTGCAAAGGCAATAATTAAAAAGAAAAGTTCACTAGAGCCTCAAGAAATAAAAGAGTTTTTATTTAAAAAAGGTTATATGAGTGAATCTGTTAGTATTGCTTTTGATGAGTTAAATTAAGTAAAGTAGGGAAAAAATGAACAATAAAATAATTTCATTAGAATCAAAAAAATATGAATTAAGATTAGATAATTTTGAAGGTCCGTTAGATTTATTATGCTATT
>JAZQTI010000033.1:0-19209 GCA_045630665.1 Candidatus Scatovivens sp. | reverse complement strand
GAAATCAGATAGCAAAATAATAATGGATATATATTTGAAAAATCAGCAATAGAATTAGGTGTATATATCAGATATTTATGTGAGAAAAATAATCAAGATGAATTAGATATTATTAAAAGAATTTTAAATGAAAAGAAATTTAGAGATAGTGAATTTAGAATTGCATATTACAATCAATATGTTCATGCGGTTCAAGAATTAGAATGTAATGAAAAAGAAAAAGAACAAGTTATTTCTCTTTTAACATATATTAGAAATTATTATTTTAATGAAGATTTACCATATATTCATTTTAATATTGCATTATTTACAAAAAACAATATGGTTTCAGACAAAGTAATAAATATAATAAATAGATATGTAAGAACTTTTAATTATGTTACTAACAAAGGTACCTTATGGGTTGATGCAGAAATGCTTGTAAAAAGAACAAAAGATTCAACAGATATGATAATGCAAGTTGATAAAATATATTCTGATAATGATGTTGTAATTTTTGAAAACTTTGATAGAGTAGCAACATTAAATGAATTTAGAGTAGATGCTTTATTTACTGCAATAGAAAAATACCATAACAAAAACAGAAGAACAATTACATTCTTTGTTGGTTCAGAAAAAGTTTTAAAAGATACTATGCAAAAGCATCCAGCAATTTTAGATACAATAATAAACAGAAAAATTTATATTGAAGGATTTGATGTATCAAAAATAAAAGCTAAAGTATTGCAAAGATTAGAAAACATAATGAAAATAGATGATGAATTTTCAGAATGTTTAGAAAAACATATTCAAACAACATATTATCCAGAAAGTGTTGATGAATATACATATATAGATAATTTATATAATTCAATTGTTTATAATAAATTTGATAATTTAGATATTAAACCAACATTTGTAAAAGAAGATGTACCACAAGAAGAAAACACAAGAACTGTTGAAGAAATTTTAGCAGATATAAATGGATTAGTTGGTTTGGCAGAAGTAAAAGAAAATGTAAGAGAAATTCTAAAATATTTAGAGTATAGTAAAAAAATAGATGTTGAAGGTTTTGCAAATTTAAATATGATTTTCAAAGGAAACTCTGGAACAGGAAAAACAACTGTAGCAAGACTACTAGCTGAACTATATTATAAATTAGGATTTATAAGAGAAAATAAAGTAATAGAAGTAACAAGTAAAGATTTAATTGGTTCTCACTTAGGAGAAACAGCACCAAAAACACAAGCTGTTATTGAAGCTGCATTAGGTGGCGTTTTATTTATAGATGAAGCTTATACAATAATGGCGAGCAAAGGTAGTGCAACATCTAATTATCCGGCAGAATGTATTGCTACAATATGTAAAGCAATGGAATTATATCCAAATGATTTAATTATAATTTTTGCTGGCTATACAAAAGAAATGAATGAATTCATTAATGCTAACCAAGGCTTAATGTCTAGAATAGGATATGAATTAGAATTTCCAGATTTTTCAAAAGAAGAATTAATTCAAATATTCCAAGATGAAGTTAATGGAAATGAATTTACATTAGAAGATGGTGTTATTGAAAAAATAGAAAAAATTGTATGCAAAAATAAAATAGGAAGAAACTTTGGAAATGCAAGATTTGTAACTAATTTATTCGATAGATTGGTATTAACACATGCAGCTAATTATCAAGATGAAAATCAATTAAAAGTTATAACAAATAGAGATGTTGATATATTTAATTCAACAGTAAAAGATAAAGCACGTGGTGTTGAGGAAATTTTAGCAGATTTAAATTCATTAATTGGGTTAAAAGCAGTAAAAGAAACAATAGATGGATTTGTATCAATCATAGAATTAAATAGAAAATTAGATAGAATGCCAGATTTTAATATGCATATGATTTTTAAAGGAAATGCTGGAACAGGAAAAACAACAGTAGCAAGATTACTTGCAGAAATATATTATAATCTTGGATATATAAAAAGAAATAAACTTGTAGAAGTTCAATCTCAAGATTTAATAGGAGAATTTTTAGGACAAACTGGGCCAAAGACACAAGCAATTATAGAATCTGCATTAGATGGTGTTTTATTTATAGATGAAGCTTATGCAATAATGGAACATAATGGAACAAATGCTAGTTATTCAGCAGAATGTGTTGCTACTCTTTTAAAAGCAATGGAAGATTATCAAGGTAGATTGATTATTATATTTGCTGGATATACAGAAGAAATGAAAAAGTTTAGAGATTTAAATCCAGGATTAAAATCAAGAATAGGATATGAAATTGATTTTGAAGATTATTCTGTAAATGAATTAGTACAAATATTTGAGAAAAAAGTATATGATAAGAAATTTAAATTTAACGAAGAGGCTAGAAGAAAAGTTGAAAATATTTTGAGAAAAGCAAAAGAAGTAGAAAACTTTGGTAATGGTAGATTTGTTGAAAATATGGTTCAAAGAATTATTATAGAACATGCAAAAAATACAAGATATATTGATGATTATGAAAGACTATTAACATTTACGGAAGAAGATGTTCCAGATATGAAAGCAGAAGAATCAAGAAAGAGAATAGGATTTTAAAAAATAAAAAAACAGGCTTATATATTAAGTCTGTTTTTTGATATAAATTGGTACATTTAAATTTGATGTTGAAAGAAAAATAATGTCATAAAGTATAATTGTGAAATTTAATTGAAACTATTAGAATCATACTTTAAATTATAATTAAATTGTGATAATATATTAAAAATTAAATGGAGAAAAAAATATGTATAAAATAGTATTTTTAGATTTAGATGATACTTTATTAGATAATGAAAAGAATATATCTGATGAAAATATTGATGCAATAAAATATGTGCAAGAAAAAGGCGGATTAGTTTGTATTGCCTCTGGAAGATCAATTGAGGCTACAAAAAAATATAAAAATATATCGAATGCAAGTAGATATATTATTTATTCAAATGGAGCCGGAATCTTTGATTGTGATGCAAATGAAAAATTATTTTCAGCAGATATAGATAAAAATATATGCTTAAAACTTTTTGAATATGCTAAAGCCAATGACCTAGGAATAAGAATAGATACACCATATGGACGATATATAAATGATGAAAAATATGCTATAAAATTAGATGTTGTGTTCAATATAGAAGAAGGTCTTGATATAATAAGAGATAATGATGTATTACAAATATCATATTTAACAGAAAATGAAGAAAAAAGAAAAGTCGCAATTGATTATATTGCTCAAAATCTACCAAAAACAATTAAAATAGAAAATATTTTTAAAACAGGATATAATGAAGAATTTTTTGCAATTAATGTTTTAAATTCAAATGTTTCTAAAGGAAATGCTGTATATGGATTATGCAAATTTTTAAAAATTGATATAAATAATGCAATTGCAATTGGAGATGGATTAAATGATATATCAATGATAAAAATGGCAGGACTTGGTGTTGCAATTGGGAATGCTGAAGAAGAAGTGAAAAAAATTGCAAATGAAATAACTTCAACAAATTTAGAAAATGGAGTTGCAAAAGTTCTAAAAAATAAGTTTTAAATAAAAACAACATAAAAATTGTTTTATATAAAATAATAAAATTAAGAAAGGCTGCAAATAAGCAGAATGGTAATTGAAATGGGGATAGTAGAAATGAATCATCCACTTGTTTCACACAAACTAACAATCTTAAGAGACAAAAAAACAGGTACAAAAGAATTTAGAGAAATAATTGGAGAATTATCAATGATTCTTTGCTATGAGGCTATGAAAGATGCATCTTTAGAAGACAAAAAGATTGAAACACCAATATGTGAAATGGACGGAAAAAAATTAGATGAAGACAAATATGCTTTTATTCCAATTTTAAGAGCTGGTACAGGAATGCTTGATGGTTTAATAAAAGTTATGCCAAATGCTAAAATAGGGCATATTGGTATGTACAGAAATGAAGAAACATTAAAACCGGTAAAATATTATTATAAAACACCAAAAGATTTAGCCAAAAGAGAAGTAATTGTATTAGACCCAATGCTTGCTACAGGTGGATCTGGAATTGATGCTATAACAATGCTAAAAGAAGACGGAGCTAAAAAATTAAAATTCTTATGTATAATAGCTGCTCCAGAAGGAATTAAGAAAATGCAAGAAGTTCATCCAGATGTTGATATATATTGTGCAGCAATAGATGAAAAATTAAATGATATTGGATACATAGTTCCAGGACTTGGAGATGCAGGAGACAGAATTTTTGGAACAAAATAAAATCCCTATAAAAAGAAAACACGGCACCCTCCTTGGTGCCGCTTTTTTGTTTTTTAGATGACAACCTTTATTACAGGGTGCTTGCCACCGTCGTAGATTCTTGTGAAGATACCATATTCGACAAGAGCGTTTCTGGGGTCACCAGGACGTAAGCGTAAAGGCTCTTCTACATAGAATTGGATTTGAGTGTTTTTTGCAAGTTCTTGCCACTGCAGGTTGTTTGCTACTTCATTGAGAAATTTCTCCTCCCAAATAGGGTGCTCTCTACAGAATGCACAGATTTGGTCAATCCGACGATTGTATTCCTCGATACTAATCGGACCTAAATAGTATGCTGCTCCATCAAGATAATCACTAAGTTTTTTCATATACGTCTCCTTTCTCTTAAGCAGTCAACAGTTAATAACATAACTAGTATAGCATAAAGTTGACATAAAATCAAGTAAACAAACCAAATTTATTCATATTCAAGCATTTGAAAGAAATAAATATGTATAAAATATTGTTTTTTTATTAAAAATAATATTAAAAAAATAAGGTGAGGTGTGTTATGAATAGTTTTTGGAATGAAAATACAGATTGCAAAGAATATCCAAAATTAGAAAAGGATATTGATACAGATATTTGTATAATAGGTGGAGGAATTACAGGAATATCTATTGCATATCAATTACTTAATAAAGGTTTTGATATTACAATATTGGAAAAAGATAGACTATGTTCTTGTACAAGTGGGGGAAACACAGGAAAAATAACAAGTCAACACGGACTAATTTATAAATATTTATGTGATTCAAATGGAATAGAATTTGCACAAAAATATTATAAAGCAAATGAAAAAGCAAAAGAAAATATAAAAAAAATAATAGATAAAGAAAAAATCAATTGTGATTTAGAACAAAAAAATGCTTATGTATTTACTGAAAGTGAAAAAGAATTACAAAAAATAAATTGGGAACTGGAAACTACAAAAATGTTAGATATCAAAGCACAATTTGTAGATAAATTAGAGATACCAATAGATATTTGTGGTGCTATAAAGTTCGAAAATCAGTATCAATTTAATCCCATTAAATATGTACAAGGATTAGCAAATTGTATTACAAAAGAAGGAATGAAAATATATGAAAAATCAAAAGTGTCTGAAATTATCCAAGATAATGGAAGGTATAATATAATAACAAAAGATGGTTTGGTTAGATCTAAATATTTGGTAATAGCTACAAGATATCCGATAATTAAATTTCCAGGATATTATTTTATAAAAATGTATCAATCAACATCTTATTCATTAATTGTCGATACACAAACTGAAATTAATTTTGATGGATATTATATAAATTCTGAAATACCAACTCTTTCTTTTAGAACAGTAAAAAATGGTGATAAAAGATTATTGCAAGTTGTAGGATATGATTATAAAACAGGAACAGAAATTGTAGGAAATCCTTTTGAGTATTTAGAAGCAAGAGTTAAAAATATGTATCCAAATTCTAAAGTTTTAAAATCATGGACTGCAGAAGATTGTATTAGTTTGGATAAAATTCCATATATAGGAGATTTTTCAGATATGATGGAGAATTGCTATGTTGCGACTGGATTTAATAAATGGGGAATTACGAGTAGCAATATAGCTGCAAATATAATAACAGATAAGATTTTGGAAAGAGATAATGAATACCAAGAAATTTTTGATAGTTCGAGATTAGGAATTATAAAAAATAAAGAAGAAATGATGAATATGATAAAAGAAGCTGGAGAAGGAATTATTTTAGAAAGAATTAAAGGAAAGCCAACTCCAACTTGTACTCATTTGGGTTGTAAATTATCTTGGAATCCACTTGAAGAAATTTGGGAATGTGCATGTCATGGTTCTAAATTCTCTAAAAGAGGTTTTGTAATTGAAGGTCCAGCAGTAAAAGATTTAGAAGAATAGATATTCACATATAAAATCAAATAAAATATTTTATAAACAGATAAATCGTGTTATAATATTATCAATTTTAAGGTAAAGAGGTAAAAATGAGAGTAGGATATTTAGGACCAAAAGGAACATTTTCATATGAAGCATGTAGAAATTATGCAAGAAATGGTGAAGAGATAATTGAATATAAAACAATACTAGATACAATATTAGCTTTAGAAAAAAATGAAGTAGAAAAAGCAATTGTACCTATTGAAAATTCACTTCAAGGATGTGTAACTGATTCAATAGATACTTTAATAGAAAATGAAGATATAAAAGTAGTAGGAGAAATCTTACTTGAAATAAAACAAAATTTGATGTCAAATTATGATTATTCTTTAGATGATATAGAAGAGGTTTATTCACATCCACAAGCGCTTTCACAATGTAAGAAATTTTTTGATAAATTTATGCCAAATTCAAAAATAATTGCTGTAGAAAGTACAGCGTTTGCAGCAAAATTAGTGGGGGAATCAAATAAGAAAATAGCATGTATAGGTAATATAGCATGTTTAGAAGAATATAATTTGAAATTAATAAAATCCGAAATACAAGATAATATATATAATAAAACAAAATTCTGGATATTAAGCAAAACTGAAAATAAAGAAATAATAGTAAATAAAATGTCAATGTTATTTTCTGTAAAAGATAAACCAGGTGCTTTATATAATGTTTTGGAAATATTTAATAAATATAATTTAAACCTTACAAAAATAGAGTCAAGACCTGCTAAGACTGTTTTAGGAGAATATGTTTTTTTAATAGATGTATCAATAGAAAACAGTAAAGAAAATATTGCAATTGAAGAAATAAAAGAAAAGGGAATTTATGTAAGAGTTCTAGGAAAGTATTAATTATATATTATGTCAAATAAATTAAGTTCAAATACTTTATTTTAAAGGAAAAATGTGGTATACTAAATAAGTCAGTATTAACAAAACAACCAGGAACCAAAAGGAGGGGTACCATATGTGCATGAACAGACAGTATGATGAAGAGCAGCAACAGGCAATTGATCGGATGGCATGCTACGCAAAGATGATTCTTCAGGGAGTCAAAGTAGAAGATATCGCTCTTGATGAAGCAACTACTGTTGAGGCAGTGGAAGCTGTTATTGAGGGGATCAAAGAGGTCAATCCGTATTTGTACAAGCAGGTCCAAGAAAAGTTGCATTCCTGAAAACTGGTAATGAATCGAGAGAGCTGTGTGGCCTCTCGATTTTCTTATAATAATTTGTATAATATATATAATTTTGATATAATTCAAAAATCTAAATGAAAAGAGGCTCAAAAATATGATATCAGAAAAAATGAAAAAATTAGTTGAAAACAATTCAGTTATTAGAGAGATGTTTGAAGAGGGGAAACGCTTAGCTAAATTGTATGGAAAAGAAAATGTATATGATTTTAGTTTAGGAAATCCAAATGTTCCTGCACCCAAAGAAGTAAATGAAGAAATTATTAATATTGTAAAAAATGAAGATTCATGTTTTTTACATGGATATATGAGTAATAGTGGATATGAAGATGTTAGAGAAAAAATTGCAGAAAATATTAATAAAAAATATGATACAAAATTATCTTCAAAAAATCTAGTTATGACAGTTGGCGCTGCAAGTGGTTTAAATATTGTTTTAAAATCCATATTAAATCCAAATGATGAAGTTATCGTATTTTCACCATATTTTTCAGAATATAATAATTATATTCAAAACTATGATGGTATTGTTGTTAAAGTCTCACCTAATACAGAAACTTTCGAACCTAATTTAGATGAATTTGAAAATAAAATAAATAATAAAACAAAAGCTGTAATTATTAATACACCAAATAATCCAACAGGTGTTATATATTCAGAAGAACTAATAATAAAACTTACTGAAATTATGAGAAAAAAAGAACAAGAATATAACACACAAATATATTTGATTTCTGATGAACCATATAGAGAACTTGTTTATGAAGAAATTAAAGTTCCATATATTACTAATTACTATAATAATTCTTTTGTTGTGTATTCATATAGCAAATCATTATCACTTCCAGGAGAGAGAATAGGTTATGTGATTATTCCAAATGAGTTAGATCAATCAGAAGAAATGATTAATGCTGTTACAATATCAAATAGAATTATTGGATGTGTTAATGCACCTTCATTGATGCAAAGAGTAATTTCAAAATGTTTAGATATAAAAACAGATATAGAAGCATACAGAAAAAACAGAGATTTATTATGCGAAATTTTAAGAAAAAATAATTTTGAATTTGTAAAACCACAGGGAGCATTTTACTTATTTGTAAAAACACCAATTGAAAATGATAAAGAATTTTGCAATATTGCAAAACAGTATAATTTATTATTTGTACCAGGAAGTTCTTTTTCATGTGAAGGATATGTAAGAATAGCTTATTGTGTATCATATGATATGATAAAAAAATCTGAAGATGCATTTGCAAAATTATCTGAAGAAAAATTATGGAAAAAATAAATAAAAAAACTTCTAGTTTTCTAGAAGTTTTTTATTTTGACATATCTAAAAATTCTTTATTTGATTTTGTAAAGATATTTTCTAAGTCTGTTAAGATACTTTTATAAAGATCTTGTTTTTTTAAGTATTCTTCATTTCTTTTTATAATATCTAATAGTTGAGAAACTCTATCTGAATCTAAGTTTGGGACTGAATGCATAATTTCAAAAATATGGGCATAAGCACATTTTTCTGGATCTGGTTTATCACTATCATAAATAAGTGTATCTTCTGAAAGATCAAAGATATCTTTGTGTCTGCGATATACTTTTATAGAATCGAATAAAGGTCGTTTTGAATTGTTGTGAAAATCATCTTCGATTATATGCATATTAGCAGAGAATTTATTTACTGTATCATTGTGATATGCTAAATCTGTATATCTAAGAGGAATGTTAGAATCTTTATCTCTAGTATCTACCATTCTTAAATATCTTTCAAATATTGAAAAAGCACTTTCTTTTATAGGAACGGCTAATGTTACCAATGAAAGTTTGTAATTTGTATTTGGTTCAGTTTTATAACGTTCTGAGATTTCTTGAACCCAATCTAAATCACGCATTGTTCCAGTTATTATAACATTAGTTCCAGGAAATTCTCTTAATATTAATTCTTGAATTATATAGTACAATTCATATGATGTTTGATTTGTTACATAAGCATAAGACTTATCAGAAATAGGTGAATCTTCATGAACTATTTCATTGTGATAATGTCTAAAAATATCCATATTTAAAATAACAAATTCAGAGTCTGGATTATCAGCCATGATTTTTCTAACTAGAGTATCTTTTCCAGCACCAGTAGGGGCACCAAGAAAAATCATTTGAGCATCTGGAACGATTCCTTCTTCTGGCTTTTTTAAATTGTAGTTACTAACAATTTGAGCTATAAGAGGAGCATGAGACGCATCTAAATGACTAATATCTGGATTTGTTTGTTTTTCATATTCTATTAGTTGTTCAATTTTCTTTACTAAATTATTCATTATTTATTACTTCCATATTTTTCAAATAATTTTTCTAAATCTTCAATATCTTTTCCTTTGAATAGCTTGTCACGATCTTGAATAAGAATAGCAAGCTCACTTTTTAAGATTTCATTATTTAAATCTTTTGAAAGTTTAATATTAAGTTCAGCTATTTTTTTGTTTATTGTATCAATAGCTAAAGTAAATTTTACATTATTTTCCATAGCATTTTTCCTTTACTACTTAATAACTTAATTATACCATATCTGGAAAAATCAAGCAATAGAAGTGCAATTAATTCATTCCTTTTAGATATTCGTTAACTAGAGTTAAATCATCAAAAGTAGTTAACTTTATATTAGAATAATCACCAGGAATTATTTTTACTGTTTCATTATTTTTTTCTAAAATCATACAATCATCTGTTATACTAGGATCATTTTTAAATTTGTCGTGTGCAGAAAGAAGAGATAGCCTATCAAAACATTGTGGAGTTTGAATAATCCAAGTGTTTTTTCTTTCAGTAGTGTGATTAATAATTCCAAAATCATCAGCTATTTTTATAGTATCTTTTGATTTTACACCTATAGTTACAGCTTTATAATTATCCATTTCATTTATACAATTATCAATATATTCTTGTTTAATCATTGGTCTTGCAGCATCGTGAATTATAACGATTTTTGAATCAGTAGAATTTATTGCATTGTAAACTGATTCTTGTCTAGTATTTCCACCAATTACTGTTTTTATAGGTTTGCTTGTACGATTTTTATAGATGATTTCATTAATTGTTTCTTGTTCTGATTCTTTTGCTACAATAATTATATTATCTATATTTTTGTTTTGATTAAACTCTTTTAAACTGTATTCTAAAATAGTTTTGTTATTAATTATTTCTAAATTTTTATTTCTGTTTTGTCCATATCTTACACTATTTCCAGCAGCAAGAATGATGGCTGTAGTTTTTTTGCGTTTCATAATAATTATCTCCTTTAGTTATAAGAAATACACTTAAAAAATTCATAGTTGTATTTTTTTGTCATTGAAATATATGCTTTATTAATACTTTCTTTATCAGAGTAAATTCCATAAATACATGAGCCTGAACCTGAAAGAAGAGTATCAATTGCACCTGTTTTTAAAAAGTCATTTTTTAGATTGTTTAAAGTATTTTGTTCTTCAATAGCTGTTTCAAAAACATTATATAAATTATTTTTTAAAGAATTAATATTTCCATTTTTTAAAATATTAATAATTTTATCTGTATTAAAATTTTGTTTGATATTTTTATTTGAATCTAATTTTTGATACATTATTTTTGTGTTACATTTAAAGTCTGGTTTTACTATAAGAATATAGTATTTTAAATTAGAGGATAGGGGAGTTATTATATCTCCAATACCTTCAGATTTTACAAGTTTATGCATACAAGGAACAACATCAGCTCCAAGTTTTTTTCCGAATTCTTCTAATTCATTTTGAGATAAATTTAAATTAAAAAGTTTATTTAATCCTATAATAAAACTTGCACAATCTGTACTTCCACCAGCAAGTCCTGCTTGCATAGGAATATGTTTTATAAGTTTAACAGAAACACCAGAAATTTGAGGATAAGCTTCTTTTAAAGAAAAATATGCTTTATATAAAATATTATTTTCATTTTCAAGTTCATTCCAATTGCTTTTTAGAATTAGAGTATTTGAAGAATTCTTTTCGATAAATAATTCATCATATAAACTAATTTTTTGAAAAACAGATTCTATATTATGATAATTATCTGGTCTTTTATCTAAAACATTTAAAGTTAAATTTATTTTTGCTCTTGCTTTTAAATATATTTTATTCATAAATACTCCTAATCAACTGTAATACATGAGAAAACACTTATACCATTACCTTTTCCAAATTCAGTAAGTTCTTCACCTGTAGTTGCTGTTATACCAATAGATGTTTCAGGAATAGATAAAATTCTTGAAATGTTTTTTCTCATTTCTTCAATTTTTGGAGAGATTTTTGGAGTTTTACACTCAATAGAAATTGATAAATGAATAATTTTTTCATTTAAATATTTTAATGCTTCTTTTAGATATTCTTCACTATCAGTGATTCCTGATTTACACATATCATCAGCTACTTTTCCTAAAATATTTTTACAAGTAATTCCAGATACAGCATTTGTAATAGAATGAAGAACAACATCTGCATCACTATTACCTAAAAGAGGAGTAGCATTTTCAAAAACAATTCCTCCAAGTTTTAATTCTTTATTTTTGTTTTCAAAATCAAATCTATGACTATCTTGTCCGATTGCAACTTTCATAATTATAGCTCCTTTTAAAAAATTTTAAATTCAAAAATAAAAACTGGTTTTATTTAATTCGCATAAAGAAAGTATATAGATTTTTAAGATAGATGTCAATGTCATATAAGACACGAAATTTACTTAAAAATTCTTTTACATATCCACTTTTAGTGATATAATTGTGGAAAACAAATTATGAAATTTGAAAGGAAATACAATGAAAGCAGTTATCATATCAGATATACATGGTTCTTTTTATTATGGACAAAAAATTCAAGAAATTATGGAAAAAGAAAATCCAGATAAACTTATATTATTAGGTGATTTATATTATCATGGTCCAAGAAATGATTTGAGCCAAGAATATAATCCAATGAAAGTAGCAGAAATATTAAATTCAATGAAAGACAAATTAATGGTTGTAAAAGGAAACTGTGATGCTGAAGTTGGTGAAATGATTTCTGAATTTAAATTTGAGGATCATATATTAACACAAATAAATGGTAAAAATGTATATTTCACACACGGACATAAATATAATATTGAAGTTATTCCATATGAAGAATTTGATATTTTAATATATGGACATATTCATCAAGGATTTATAGAAGAAAAAGAAGGATATTTGTTTGCAAACCCAGGTTCAATATCTCTTCCAAAAGGAGGAACAAAACATAGTTATTTAGTTTTTGATGATAAAGCTTTAACGTTAAAAGACGTTGATGGAGAAATTATACAAAAATATAATTTCTAAAAATTAAGTTAATTATAATAATTGTAATTTATAATTAAACAAAGGAGAAAAAGATGGAATATTTACTAACCTTTTTAGAAGGATTCGCGAGTTTTATTTCACCATGTTTACTTCCAATGCTGCCAATATATATTTCATATTTTATGGGAGACGAACAAGAAAATAGAAAAAAAGCAGTTTTAAATTCTATTGGATTTGTGAGTGGATTTACTTTTGTATTTTTACTTTTATCTGTTTTTGCAAGTACACTTGGTGGATTTATAGGAAAATATATATCATCAATAAAAATAATTTTTGGAATAATTATTATTTTCATTGGACTTAATTATATGGAATTTTTGAAAATAAATTTTTTAAATAAAACAAAAGGCTTAAATATAAAATTTAAAAAAATGAATTTTATTAAAGCATTAATTTTTGGAATGTTATTTTCAATTAGTTGGACACCGTGTATTGGAGCATTTTTAAGTTCAGCTTTATTATTAATAGCAAATGAACAAGAAATAATAAAAGGAATTATATTAATGCTTTTATATTCAGTTGGACTTGGTGTACCATTTGTTGTTTCGGCAATACTAATAGAAAAATTTCAAAAACTTTTTGATGTAATAAAACAAAATTATAAAAAAGTAAAAATATTATCTGGTATAATATTAATTGTAATGGGAATATATATAATATTTTTCTAAAATACGGAGGTAAAAAATGATTGATAAAATAAAAGAATTAATAGAAGATTATAAATTTATACAAGTTGTAAAATTTATAATTATAGTAATAATTGCTATAGTTTTATATAGATGTACAGCATCTCTTTTTTCTGATTATGCAAAAGAATATATTCCAGAGGATAAGGTTGTAAAAGAAGAAGTGAAAACTGAAGAAAAAGAGAATGAGGTTATTGAAGAAATAAATGAAAATGTATCATCAAGTGTTGTTGCAGCAGTGAATACAACTACTGGAACAACTGTATTTACAGAAACACCAGATAATACAGTAATAGAAGAACTAACAGGAAATACAACTACAAATACAACTTTACAAAATGATACAGAAATAAAAGAAGTAACAGAAAAAGATTTTGAAAAAGAAGTTTTGAAATCAGATAAACTTGTTATAGTAGAATTTTATGCAGATTGGTGTAGTCCATGTAAAGTATATGCACCAATACTTGAGCATGTTGCAAATGAAAATCCAAATATAAAAATTGTAAAAGTTGATGTTGATAACAATTCTACATTAGCTACAAAATATGGAGCATATTCAATACCGAGAACAGTTGTATTTAAAGATGGAGAATTACAAACATCTGCAACAGGAATATTAACAGAAGACCAATTAAATACTTTGGTAGATGAGATAAAATAATAAGGAGAATAACTAAAAAGTGGAAATTCCAGAATTTTTAATAACGAAATTAAATAATCAATACGGAAAAGAAATAACCAAAAATATTATTGATGGTTTTAGTGGAGAGAGAAGGGTAACATTTAGAGTTAATTTATTAAAATCTTCAAACGAAGAAATAGAAGAAATTTTAAATCAAAATAATATAGAATTTGAAAAAGTAGGATGGAGTAAAGAAGCATATATTGTAAAAAATGTTAGAGAGGCAGAAATACAAAAATTAAGCATATATGAAGAAGGAAAAATATATCTTCAAAGTTTATCATCAATGTTACCACCAATTATTTTAAATCCAGAAGAGGGAAAAGATATATTAGATATGGCAGCAGCTCCTGGAGGTAAAACAACACAGCTTGCAGCATTAACAAATAATAAATCACATATTACTGCTTGTGAAATGAACAATATAAGAATTGAGAAATTAAAATATAATGTAGAAAAGCAAGGTGCTTCTTGTGTTTATGTTATGCAAAAAGATTCAAGACAAATTGATGACTTTTTCTCATTTGACCAAATTTTATTAGACAGTCCATGTAGTGGAAGTGGAACATTAAATGTAAATGATGTGAATTTAGAAAAATATTTTACATTAAAATTAATAGAAAAATCCACAAAAGCACAATATACTTTACTAAAAAAAGCTTTAAGAATTTTAAAACCAGGACATGAAATGGTATATTCAACATGTTCTATATTAAAAGAAGAAAATGAAGAAATAGTAAAAAAAGTTTTAAAAGAAATGAATGCTGAAATTGTTCCTATAGAATTTGAAGGAATAAAAGAATTACCGATATTACCAGTATCATTAGATGGAACTATTTGTGTGGCACCAACTGAATTATACGAAGGTTTTTATGTGGCAAAAATAAAAAAATTAAAATAAAACAAAAAAGAATTATAGATTTCTATAATTCTTTTTTATTACAAATATATAATATTTTATTTGTTATAATACATTCCTTGATATAAATCTTTTTCAGTTAATAATTTATCTAGCCCATTCATAATCCATTTTTTATGAGAATTCCAATCTGGTGCTAAAAGTAAATCTTTAGGAGCATCACCTGAAATTTTGTGAATAATTATATTTGGATTAATATGAGTTAATATATGTGCTGCTGCCTCTAAATAATAATCTAATGAGATAGGAGAGTAAGAACCATTTTGATACATTTGGGCTAAAACAGTATTTTTTACTACATAACAAGAATGGATTTTTAATCCTTGTATATTATGTGAGTTTATAAAATTCACTGTATTTTTTATATCATCAAATGTTTCGTTAGGAAGTCCTACCATAATATGTGTTATAACATCTATTTCATATTTATTTAGAAGTTTAACAGCATCAGAAAATTGTTTTGACGAATATCCTCTATTAATAAGGTTGCCTGTTTCATCGTTAGATGTTTGAAGACCTAGCTCAACCCAAACTTCAACTCTGTTTTTGTAAGAAGCAATTAATTTACAGATATCTTCTGTGATGCAATCAGGACGGGTTGCAATTGCTAATAAAACGATTCTATCATCAATTAAAGCTGCATCATAACGAGCTTTTAAGTTTTCTAGAGAATCATAAGTGTTAGTGAAGTTTTGAAAATATGCTATAAATTTGTTTGCTCTTTCACCACGATAACTATTTAAGTGATTTTGTATTTGGGCTTTAATACTGCTTGTGATAAAATCTATATTTTCTGAACAACTTGATTGATTCTCTAAAGAAGTAGAGTGCTGATTAGTTAATGGTTTTAAATGATCTCCAGAACCTTTTTCAGAACAAAAAATACATCCACCAACTCCTACTGTTCCATCACGATTAGGGCAAGTAAAGTTCGCATCAATACATATTTTTAAAGTACGTTCACCAAACTTTTCTTTCAAATATTTATTTAAATGATTATATCTTTCTTTTTCCATAGTAAAAATAGTATATCAAAATAATGTTGATATTTCAAATAATTCTAGATTATAATAACTTTATTTTTTGAAAGAAGTGTTGTATAATAAGTAAGAATTTTAATATAAGTAAGGAAATGAAATGAATTTTAGAATAACAAATGGTTCTATATCTTTTGGAGCAGAAACAATTCTAGAAGAAATAAACTTTGAAGTAAAAGGAAAACAAAAAATTGCAATAGTAGGTAGAAATGGTGCTGGAAAATCTACATTGCTAAAAGCAATAATTGACAATGAACTTTTAACAGAAGGTATAGGAGAAGATAAATTTAATATTTATAAAGAAGGAAATCCAATAATAGGGTATTTAAAACAAATTGATTTTGAAGATGATTCTGTTACTATGATTGATGAGATTCTAAAAGTTTATAAAGAACAATTAGATGTTGAAGCAAAAATGGAACGATTACTTCAAGAAATGCAAGAAAATTCTTCAGAAGAGCTAGCAAAAGAATATTCAAAAACTAGAGATAGATATGAATTTTTAGATGGATATACATATAAAAAAGAATATGAAACTGCAATAAATAAATTTGGATTTTCTAAAGAAGATAAGCAAAAGCCTTTGAGAGAATTTTCTGGTGGACAAAGAACAAAAATTGCATTTATAAAATTATTATTAAGTAAGCCAGATATATTACTTTTAGATGAGCCAACAAACCATTTGGATATTACAACGATAGAATGGCTTGAAGGATATTTGAAAAATTATTCAAAAGCAGTAGTTATAGTATCTCATGATAGAATGTTTTTAAATAAGATAGTAGATAAAATATATGAAATAGAATATGGTTCAATTACAGAATATTCTGGGAATTATGATTTTTTCGAAAAACAAAAAAGAGTAAATTATGAAAGACAATTAAAAGATTTCGAGTTTCAACAAAAAGAAATAAAAAGATTAACTGCAATTGCTGATAGGTTTAGATATAAACCAACAAAAGCAAAAATGGCACTTTCAAAATTAAAACAAGTTGAAAGAATGGTTAAATTAGAAGAACCAAATAAATATGATTTAAAAACTTTTAAAACAAATTTTGAACTTGAAATAGAAAGTGGAAATAATGTGCTAGCAGTTGAAAACTTAGAAATAGGGTATAACATGCCTCTTTCAAAAGTTTCCTTTAAACTATATAAAGGTGAAAAATTAGGAATAATAGGAAGTAATGGAACTGGTAAATCAACACTTTTAAAAACATTAGTTGGAAACATAGAAAAATTATCAGGAAGTTTTGAAATAGGACATAATGTAAAAATAGGGTATTTTGATCAACAAATGCTTGGACTGAATCCAGAAAAAACAGTTTTTGATGAATTTTACGAAGCTTTTCCTAAATTAACAGTAACAGAAGTTAGAAATTCATTAGCAGCATTTATGTTTTATGGAGAAGATGTTTTTAAACAAATAAATATGTTATCAGGTGGAGAAAAAGTAAGACTTGCACTTTGTAAGATTTTAAAAACAGGACCTAATTTACTTGTATTAGATGAACCTACAAATCATATGGATATAATAGGTAAAGAAACATTAGAGAATATGCTTAAAGAATATAAAGGAACATTAATATTTGTATCTCATGATAGATTTTTTGTTAATAAGATCGCTAATAAGATTTTAACTTTTTCAAATGGAGAATCAAAATTTTATGATTGTGGCTATGAAGAATATTTAGAAAAACAAAGTCAAGAACCAGAGAAAATTATTGAAAAAGAAAATAAACCTGAAAAGAAAACATATATAAATCCGTTAAAAGAAAAAGATAAATTAGAAAGAAAAATAAAAAAATTAGAAGAAGCAATTTCTAAAAAAGAAGAAGAAATACAAAACTTAAAAATAGAATTAACAAAAGAAGAAGTTTATTCAGACTATGTAAAAGTAGGACAAATACAAGAAACAATAAGCTCGCTTAATGAAGGCTTAGAAAACGATATGCTTTTATGGGAAGAAATGCAAGAAGAGTTAGAAAATATTGTGTTATCTCTGTGAAAAATATTGATTTTTGTAAGAAAGTGTTATAATATAGAGCCAGTAATTTTTAAAAGAAATGAGGAATAAGAAAATGGAAAAAACTTATATTTTTGGACATAGAAATCCAGACACAGATACAATAACATCAAGTATTGTAATGGCAAATTTTGAAAGAAAAATGGGAAATGAAAATGCTGTTGCATGTAGACTTGGAAACATAAACAAAGAAACAGAATATGTTTTAAATTATTTGGGAATGGAAGCTCCAGAATTAATAGAAAACGTTGAAGATGGTGCTAATGTTATATTAGTAGATCATAACAGCCCAAAAGAATCAATCGAAAATTTAGATAAAGTAAATGTACTTAAAGTTGTAGATCATCACAAAATAGCATTAGAAACAGCTTATCCTCTATACTATAGAGCTGAACCTGTTGGATGTACAGAAACAGTTATGTACAAATTATACAAAGAAAACAATATAGATGTTGATAAAAACATTGCCACATTAATGTTATCAGCAATTATATCAGATACATTATTATTAAAATCACCAACAACTACAGCAGAAGATATAAGAGCAGTAGAAGAATTATCTGGAATAGCAGGAATTGATCCACAAGTTTATGGATTAGATATGTTAAAAGCTGGAACAGATTTAAGCTCATTCTCAACAGATGAAATCTTACATTTAGATGCTAAAAAAATAGATTTTAAAGAAGTAAAAGCTCTTGTTAACCAAGTTAATACAGCAAGCATTCCAGAAGTAATGAAAATGCAAGAAGAATTAGAAGCAAGAATGAATGAAATAATAGCTGAAGAAGGATTAGACTTATTCATGTTATTAATTACAGATATAGTAAATAGTAATTCACAAGTTATAGCTCTTGGAAAAGATGCAAGCTTAGTTGAAAAAGCTTACAATGTTAAATTAGAAGACAATACAGCATTACTTGAAGGTGTTGTTTCTCGTAAGAAACAAGTTGTACCTGTTATGACAGAAAATGCTTAATATATAAAAAATATATATAAATAAATGGGAATTTAAAAAATCCCATTTATTTTTTTATACATTTATAAACTTTAAAAAATTTCTTAAA
>JAZQTI010000032.1:0-2877 GCA_045630665.1 Candidatus Scatovivens sp. | reverse complement strand
TAAGATTAATTGTTTTATTAGTATATAACGTTGCCAATATATCATTCTTTTCTATAATATTATAAAAAATGCCATGCATACTAAAATTACTTGCTTGTTTTAAAGAATAATTTATAAAGTTTTTTGCTCTAATTCCATTGCCTTTGGAATAAAAAATACATTTTTTATCTCCAAATCTTTTATTAAAAGTTTTTTGCAGTTCTTTTATACATTTATAGGCAGAATTATTTTCATCTCCTAAAATACATAAATGAACATGTTTTTCAATTTTTTCTCCTAAAACTATTTCCTTTGGTCTACCGTGTTTATTCTTAATTTTTAATTTTCTTCTTACACAGAACTTGCTACTAGTATTACTTACAACTAATAAGAAACTAATATAAGAATATTTCTTTTTAATTCTGTTTAATTTGTTTTTTATAGCATATATGTCTGTATTATCTAAATTAGTTTTTAACACATATACACTATATAAAACTGCTGGTAATTTTTCGCTAAAATTTTTTAATCTCATAAGAATTACAATTACACTTTTTTTGTAACCAAATTTTTAGTTCACTTGCTAATATCAAAATTCTTTTATTAAGTCTAATTTTGGGAAAATCATTCGCTCTTACTAATTGATATGCATTGCTTTTTGAAATTTTTAATACTTTGGCTAATTCATCTACTGTATAAACCAAAGTTTCTTTGTTTTCTTCCATAGATAAAACCTCCTTTAAATTTATTAAATCTAAATTCTAAATATTTTTATCCTTTTATCGTTTTATCCTTCTATCCTTTGGTCCTTTTATCCTTTTTAAATTTTTTATTGATTTGTTTTGCTTGTGAGCTTGGCTCATACAATAAAAATGAATTTTTCAAATTTTTTTATATTCAGTATTTATCATATTCAACATATAAAAAATATATTCATATTTTTTTACATTTTTTTACAATTTTTTTAAAAAATTTAATATTAAGTAAAATATTAAGTAAAAACATAAAAAAAGCACTTGCTAAAATTAGCAAATGCTTTGTATTCTTGGTTGCGGGAGTAAGACTCGAACTTACGACCTTCGGGTTATGAGCCCGACGAGCTGCCAACTGCTCCATCCCGCGATGCATTATTTTTTGAACATTATGAATTATAATATAGTTATATTCAAAAGTCAAGCTTTTATTCGAAAAAACTTGACTTTTGGAAAATTTTTTTATTTTTAGTTATTTTTTTCATAAAGAACATAGTATTCATCTGAATAAATTTCAGTATAATTTGAATCTCGTTCAATTAATTTGTTAAGTTTTTCTTCTGTAAGTAATAAGATATGAGAAAAATCATATTTATTAAAAATGTCTTCATAGTGCATTTCAATAGTTGAAAGTTGTATAAAATCATAAAAGATGTCTGTATTATTAAATTCGCTACAGTAAACATCAAGTCTTGAATCTAAAAAAACTGGAATTTCATTTAACATTAAATAGCTACCATTGTTATATGAATTATAAATTTTGATATTTTTATAATCAAGATTTTCTTTTATATAATCAACTGCTCCAACAGGATATTCTTTTTTATTTACATAGTCGAAGTCCATTTTGGTTAATAAACTAGATGTTGTAAAAATGCCTATAAATAAGCATAAAACTATGGCCACCCATGTTTTGGCAAAGAACCTTTCAGATAGTTCAATATCATCTGGTATAAGAGTATTTGTTGCTTGTACGATCAAATCATTAAGAGGAAATGCACCTAATAAAACTAATAAAAATACATATCTGCCACTCATTAATGACATTAAATATAAACCAGCAAGTAAAAATCCATGTTCAGTTTTTAATTTTGTAGGAAGAAATGTTAAAAAAGTTATTAATACTGCGGTATATACCATAAAGCCTAAATTTGATATTGGAATTATTGGTTGCATTTCACTAATGTAATCAATTGAAAGTGTGTTTTCAAAATTGCTTGGTCCAAACATTGATTTTATAATATATGTATATGGTGTTCCGTGAATTGGTGTCAATAGACCAGTTAATGCTATTAAGATGAATAAAATTATTAAATTTTTTGAATTATAATTTTCTCTTCTAATAACTTTGTAAGTGGCAACATCTGGTTTCTTTTCTCCAATAATTCTTTTATAATCTTCAATATCTTTTTTGTAATTGTTAATTTTCTCAGAATCTTTTGGTAATTTACTAATTTTCTTTTCTAATCTTCTTATACATAACCCATAAATGTATTTTGAAGAACATACATTAAAGAATGAAGATGCAAAGTATGGCATAAACAATACTAAAGTAAGAGGCCATGTTGCAGCATGAAAATTAGCAATGGCTATAGAAGAAATTATTAATATAATTGCATATTTTTTCTTGTTTGTTTCTATAAATTGTTCAATACAATAAATTTCAAGTATAAAGCAAAGAAAAGATACTATTTGTGAACGTGCTGTAAAACAATCTTTAATTATGTATAAAGACATTAATGTTATAAAAAATGAAATAATTGGTGATTTATTTCGCTTAGTTAATAAAATAAATAATGTTATTCCTATTACTGTTGTGAAGATTATTATTGAAAGATATATTCCTAAAAAGCCAAATTGATTGTAAATTAGATAAGTTACAATATCAAAAAGCCAATGTGAATGAGAATAATATAAATCATCTTCAGCCCAAGTAAAATGTTCTTGCATATCTATACCATTTTCTAAAATGTGCTTTCCAATAGCAATATTAAAAAAAGTGTCATTTTGAAAAGTTTTAAAAACTATTCCTATTGTGAATATAGTAATGGCTAAAGAAAGAATAACAATAAGTTTTTTCTGATTTTTTTCCATATAAATTTCTTAAAGTAAAACTTTAAAAATCCTTTCGTATAAGTTTTTGTTT
>JAZQTI010000031.1:0-5508 GCA_045630665.1 Candidatus Scatovivens sp. | reverse complement strand
CAATCTTATTCTCTTCTAATTCATTTTCTTTATTTTTTTCTATTTCTTCTTGGTCTTTCATCTTATTTCCTTCCAATTTATTCTATATTGATATCATAATTACATGTATTTCTTGTAAAATTAATATTATAATATGGATCTTTATCAATATATTTTTTCCATTTTGATTTGAAGTTTTCAGTTTCTTTATTAAATCTTTTTTCTTTTTCTTCAGAATATTCATATCCTCTAGTTTTTGATTCATAATGAATTAATTCAACATAAGGATTATAAATATTTCTATATCCTTTGTCTAAAAGCTTTAAACAAAAATCAACATCATTAAATGCAACTTTAAATTTTTCTTCATCCATAAAGCCCACTTCTTCATAAAGTTCTTTTCTACAAAGTAAGCATGCTCCAGTTACTGCAGCAACATTTCTTGTAGCAGCTTCTCTTCCAAAATAAGCATGTTTTCCATATTGTAAATTAACTAAAGAATTTCCAGCTATACCAGAAAGTCCAATTATAATTCCAGCATGTTGAATAGTTTTGTCTTCATAATAAAGTCTAGCTCCAACTGCTCCAATATCTTTATTTTGAGCATATCCAATCATTAATTCTAGCCAATCTCTAGTTAAAACTTTAGTATCATTATTTAATTGAAGAATAAAATCTCCATCTACGTTTTTTACTCCAAAATTTATTAATTTTGAATAATTGAATTCTTTAAGATTATTATTTTCCTCTATATTTCGAACATTATTTACTAAAGATTTTTCACCAGTATAATCAAAAATTATATTTTTGTTAAAATTTAATATTCTTATATTTTCTTTTTTTACTAACTCATTATAATAATCAAAAGTTTCTTTTTTATCACTATTATTTTCTATAATAGCAATTTCATAATTTTTATAAGTAGTTAATTTTAATATTGAATCTATGCAAGTTTTTAACAAATCAATATTATCTTTGTTGGGTATTAAAATTGAAACTTTAGGATTTCCTTCAATTTCATATTTTATTTTATAAATTCCAGGAACATCTTGCCCATTTTCAACTGTTCCTTTTTTTCCAATTCTTTTTATATGTGCTTCTGCTGCTCTTTGTCCAGCTTCATAAGCATATGGCTTGGCATCTGCAACATTTGCTGTAGAATTCCTATGAACTCTCCAGTGATAAAGTATTTTTGAAATATGTAAAACTTTTTTTGCCTCATTTGTCGCTCTTAAAACAAAATCAAAATCTTGAGCGCCATTAAATTCTGAACTTAATTTTCCAACCTTTTCTATTAACTCTTTTTTTACAACAACAAAATGAGTAATATAGTTATTACTTAATAAAGTTTCTGGAGAATAATCTGGTTTAAAATATGGTTCAAATCTTTCATATGTTTGATCTATTTTATCTTCATCCGAATAAATAAATTCAACATCATTATTCTCGTTTATTGTTTTTACAATTTCATAAAGTGCATCTTGTGAAAGTAAATCATCATGATCCAAAAAACCAACAAACTCACCTGTTGCCATATCTATTGCAGCATTTGTATTTTCTGATATTCCTTTATTTTCATTTAAAAATTTATATTTAATTTTTTCATTTTCTTCATAATATTGTTTTAGAACTTCATTTTGATTTTCGCTTCCATCTGCTAAACATAGTTCCCAATTTGAATATGTTTGATTTTCTAAAGATTCTATTAGCTCTTTAAAAAATAATTCACTCGTATTATACATTGGAACAACAACACTAATCTTTGGAGAATATTCAAACTTACAATTTTTTTGTTTTTCAATTTCTTCACAACTTAAATTATTTTTTTCCATCCAGATTTTGTATTGTTCTTGATTTGTTTTTCTATTTTCTTTAATACGAAATATCCTTTTAAAAACTTTTTTTGATAATTCAAAAAAACCATATCTTCTAAAATAATATTTAACTTTGTTTAAATTATTTTTTATATCCATTTTTTTAACTCTTTCAAAATTTTACATATATTGTATTACTGATACTGGTACTCCAATAAAAATAGTTCCAAAAACAATAATTGTTAATGCTAAAAATCTTTTTTCCTTTGGAACATTATTCTTAATTATTATTGAAGTTAATAGTATTTGTGATAATAAATACACTATCATTCCACCTTCTTTTAAATCATTTGCATCAACTGGTGGTTTAGACTCTCCCTCTAATACAAGCAAACACTCATTGCAATGTGGAACTGTATGGAAAAAACAATTCAAATGTAATATAAATAAACATACTGGTATTAATATTGTACAAATAACTAATCGCCCATATCTTTTTTCGGGTTTCGCAGTATATATAATTAGTAAAGTACTTAAAAGAACAACACTTTGAAATGCTAATACATATATATTCATAATAAATACCTCACACCTATTTTCTTTTTTTCTTAATTATAACTTCTTCTCCATAATAATTAACTTTTATATTTTTCATATGATAAACTTCTGTATCTAAACTTAAGTTAACATTATAATAAGGATCTCCTGAATCTAAGATTTCTCCCCATTTTTGTTCAAATCTACAAATTTCACCTTGGAATCTTTTTATTTTTTCTGGTGAATCTTCTTGTCCTCTAGTTTTTGATTCATAATGCCAAAATTCAACAAAAGGATTAAATACAACTAAGTATCCTTTTTCTCTTATCTTTAAGCAAAAATCAACATCATTAAATGCAACAGCTAAGGATTCATCCATCCAATCTACTTCTTCATAAATTTTTGTTTTAGCCATTAAACAAGCACCTGTTACAGCACTTAAATTTTCAATCATAGATTCTTTAGCAAAATATCCATGTCCTGCTTTTGGAATACTTTTAAATCTATTTCCAGCAATTCCTCCAATACCAACAATTATGCCAGCATGTTGAATTGTTTCATCTGGGAAATAAAGTTTTACTCCAACTGCACCAACATCCTCCCTTTGGCAGAATCCAACCATTAATTCAAGCCAATTTGGTGTAATAAGTTCAGTATCATTATTCAATTGAATTGAATATTCTCCTGTTGCATTTTTAACACCGAAATTTATAATTGCAGAATAGTTAAATCCTGGTTTTACTTCTCTTCTATTTTTATTTGTAAATTCTAAAGAGCATTCTTCGTCATTTAAAATTTCTTTTCCTGTATTATAGTTTACAACTCTTACTTTTTCATTTTTTATAATTTCTTTATAATATTCGTATATTTCTTCTGAAGTACTATTATTTTCAACAACAATAATTTCATAATTAGAATATGTTGTTTTTTCTAGTACTGAATCAATACAAACTTTTAAAATATCTTTTCCATCTTTATTTGGAATTACTATTGAAACTTTTGGATTACCTATTACTTTATAGTCTACTCTATAAATTCCTTCTATACATCCTTCTGAAACAGTACCTTCTAAACCAACTCTTTTTAAATGATCTTCAATTGCTTTTTTTCCAGCTTCAAATGCATAATTTTTTGCATTACTATTTAATTTTGCAGTTGATTCACTATGTACTCTCCAATGGTATAAAATTTTTGGAATATGAGTAATATTTTCTGGTTTTGCTGTTTCAGACATTCTTAAGAAAATATCATAATCTTGAGCTCCATCATAATCAGCTCTAAATCCTTGAAGTTTATCCATTAAGTCTTTTCTAAAAATGCTAAAATGGCAAATATAATTTTGACATCTTAATGTATCTGGCGCAAAATCCGGTTTGAAATACGCATCATATCTATTATCATTTTCATCAATTTTATCTTCATCTGAATATAAAAATTCTGAATTAGGGAATTTATTTAATGCATACACAACTTCATATAATGCATAATCAGCTAATATATCATCATGGTCTAAAAGTGCAATATACTCACCAGTAGCCATCTCAATTGCTGAATTTGTATTTCCAGCAATCCCTTTGTTTTCTCCTAAAAATTTATATTTTATTCTTTCATCTTGTTCAATATATTTTTTCAAATTTTCATTTTGTTTTGGACTTCCATCAGCCAAACATAATTCCCAATTTGGGTATGTTTGATCAATCATGCATTTAACTAAATCTTTAAAGAATTTTTCCTTTGTATTATACATAGGAACAATTACACTAATTTTAGGGGCAATTTTGAAATTAACTTTCATTTGTTTTTTCAAATCAGCGTCTTTTGGTTCATTATATTTTATCCATCCACCATAGTCACCATATTGTAAGTCTTTTTCACCTTTTAATGTTCTAATTATTTTTCTTAAAACTGTTTTTATACATTTTTTTATTGTTTTTATAAGTCCATATTTTCCAATATAAAATTTTATTTGATTTATTCTATGTTTTATTATATTCATTATAATCTCCTATTTATTTTTTCTTAATGCATTTGAAATTGTTCTTATTGGTTTAGTAATTTTCCATGATAACGAATTAGAAATAGCTCTTAACCTATTTGCATAATCTTCTAATCCTGCATCTTTTTCTTTTATTAATTTATTTAGATCATCAATTCCAGCTTGATATTCTTTAACTATTTTTTCTAAATTTTGAATATGTGTATTTGCCGCATCTAGTTTTGCTTCATAGCTTTCAACAAAATTCTTAGACCCTCCAAGACTTTTTGTAGAATTTCTGTGTAATTCCCACATTTCTTTGTCTACAATATTTCCTTGAAGTATTGTTTCTAATTTTTCAAATATTTGAACATATTCTTTAAGTTCTAATTTTTCATAAACAACATCTATATCTGTACGTTTTTTTAACTCTGTAAAATAGAATATTGCTCTGTATAAAATAAATTCTACAGGAACGTTTTCTTCATACCATTCTTGATCATATGCAAATATTTTATTTCCTTTTACTAAACAGTTTTGGAATATCAAATCTAAAATACCATTTTTAGTAAAATGTAATTTTTCTTTTAGTTCTTCTGATATTTCTACATTGTATTTTTCAAAAACAGTATTTTCACTGTTTGCAGTTTCTTTTAATAATTTATCTAATATTTCATCTTTAAATTCTTTGATTCTTTTTAAAACTTCATCTAAGCCTTTTTTATGATAGATATCCATTAATATTTCATCATAAGAATTTGCTTCTGATAAATATTTACTAATTATCATATCTTCTTCAAATTTATCTAAACATTCAATTTTAGCATCATTTAAAACTTTTATATTTCTTGCGATATTTTGAATATGTGGTTTTGCTTTTTCACCATTTGCAGTTTTCTCTACAATATTTTTCTTTATAACTGTTTTTATTCTATGTTCTTCTTTTCTTGTTACACCATATCCAACATATCTAATTTCTTCAAATCGTTCTTTTTCAGCAACTTCTATAAAAAATGAATTTGCGAAAAATGGAAATTGATTTCTGTCTTCATCTATTAATTGTTTATAAGCTTCTCTTTCTGAAAAAACTAGCAATTCTCCATCTTTACAGAAAGTAAGGTTTCTTGCATCTATACTATCATTTGTTGGTAAGTATTCATCTGTATAGATTACATTTGTTATTTTATAATCAGGTAATGGATA
>JAZQTI010000030.1:0-6630 GCA_045630665.1 Candidatus Scatovivens sp. | reverse complement strand
GTCCTTTATAAATCTTATTAACTACCATATTGTAAGTTAAACATTTGATATACGTATTCATCATAGTTAAACCATTCAACTATTTCAGGATCTCCGAAATCAATTCCATATTTTTCAACAGTTGCTGAAGAAACTACCAATTTTACTCTAAATTCTTCAACACTTCTTTCAATAGGTTCTCCTGTTTTTTCATCCACTTCTGCAGGAATAACTTCTTGAGTTTTATAAACATTTTCTAATAAATCTAATCCCTCTGTTATTCTTCCAAAAGCTGCATAGTTTCCATTATGATTTGGTGCATAATCAGTCATAACTATACCCATTCTAGATACTCCAGAATCATAACTTTCTTGAAGTAAAGCTGTGCCATAGTTTTCTCTTAAAAGTGTTACTACTCCTTTTTCATGAAGTAATTTGTTGTTGCTGTATCCATTTGCTACAAATTCTCCAGGAATTGTATAACTAAAATCACTATCATTTCCAGCTTGAATATCTTTTCTTATTAAGCTTGCTAATGGTATTTCTAATTTTCCCTCTAAATTACCACCAAAATGTAAAAAGTTTGCATCTTTTCCGTATATTGTTTTATCTTTATAATATCCTTCTTCTACTAATCTAATTATATTTGCTACTGTATTTGGAGCATATTCTTGATATAACTCCATTTTTATTGTTCCTAAGTTCATAATTTCAAATGTAACAACAGGATGTAATGGTTCTTCATGAACAGCTCTAGCTAAGTTATAAACCAAACCTCCTAATGCTAAAAATGCGATTACAGCAATAATTATCCATATAACAATTTGTATCTTTTTTGCCATCTTATCCTCCTTAATCTTCTGTTCATTATTTTAAACCTAAATATTTCATTGCATCTATAATATTCTTTGCGCCTATTATATCTAATTTAAAATTTTCTTTCAATAGTTTTTTATTACTTTCCGGAATTATACAAGTTTTATATCCAAGCTTTTCTGCCTCTTTAATACGTTTTTCTATCATGTTTACACTTCTTACTTCACCTGTTAATCCAACTTCTCCTATAACCGCAACATCTTCTTTTACACTTATGTTTTTAAAGCTCGATGCTGCTGCAACAATTATTCCCAAATCTAATGCTGGTTCATTTACTTTTATTCCACCAACTAAATTTATATAAATATCTTGTGATCCTAAATTCATACCTGCTCTTTTTTCTAAAACTGCCATTAATAATGTTAATCTATTATAATCAATTCCTGTTGCATTTCTTCTTGGCATTCCAAATACTGTTGGTGTTGACAATGCTTGTACTTCTAAAACTAAAGGTCTCGTTCCTTCCAAACTAACAACTATAGTAGAACCACATGGATTGCCATCTCGTTCAGAGATTAAAAGTTGAGATGGATTTGTAATTTCTACTAACCCTTCATTTTGCATTTCAAACATTCCAATTTCATTAGTAGATCCAAATCTATTTTTTACGCCTCTTAAAATTCTATAAGAAAAATATCTTTCACCTTCTAAATATAAAACAGTATCTACCATATGCTCTAGCACTCTTGGTCCTGCTATATTTCCATCTTTTGTAACATGCCCAATTATAATAGTTGTTATAGCTTTTTGTTTACACATTTTCATTATTCTAGCAGTTATTTCTCTTACTTGACTAACACTTCCTGCAACAGATGTTATTTCATCTGAATACATTGTTTGTACTGAATCTATTATAACGAATTTAGCTTCTGACTTTTCAAGTGCAACTTCTACATTATCTATATCTGTTTCAGCTAAAAACAACAAATTATCATTTTTTATTCCTAGTCTGTCTGCTCTTGATTTTATTTGTTCTGCTGATTCTTCTCCTGAAACATAAAGAATTTTCCCATCAACTTGTACACTATTACAAATTTGAAGAATTAATGTTGATTTTCCAATTCCTGGTTCACCACCTAATAATGTTAACGAACCTCTTACAAAACCACCACCTAAAACTCTATCTAATTCTCCTAAGTTTGTTTTAATTCTAAATGTTTCCTTTTTTTCAACTTCATTTAATTTTATTATTTCACTTTTAGGTTTTGATTTATCTTTACTAGAGCTTCCACCACCTGTAAAAGCTTTCTCTTCAAAAAAAGAATTCCATTCTCCACAAGCAGGGCATTTTCCAAGCCATTTACTTGATTCATATCCACATCCATTACAAACAAATATTGTTGTTGCTTTTTTTGCCATATTTTTTCCTCTCTTATTCAACATTTTGTTATAAATATTTTTATATAAAAAAACCTGTTACCAGAAATATATCACATTTTCTGCTAACAGGCTATATAATTTTTATAATAATCCCTTTTTTAACATTTTTTCAAGTGTTAATAAATACATAGCATGACTCCAAGTTAAACCTATAACCCAGTTTGGTTTCATTGCATCATTATTAACTTGTTCTCCTAAAAATCCATGACTTGATGCTGAATTTGTAACAAATGCAAAATTCTCTAATGCTTTTTCATAATCTCCTGCTTCTATGTAATACCATGCCATCCATAATGTAGCTATTGGCCATGGACTATAACCACCCATATAACCATCGCCTTCATATCTTATGTATCCACCAGTATATGTTCTTATTGTCATATTTATTCTTTCTATAGTATTTTTAACTTTTTTATCATTTGGAGAAAACATATAAAATGGAATTATTGCACCAAGCATACTTATATCAATTCTCTTGTCTGTTGTATTTCTAACAAAGCTTTTCTTTTCTTCATCATAAAATGTTTTTAAGCAGAATTCTTTTATTTGATTTGCTTTTTGAGTTAAATTTTCTAATTGTTTTTTTGCATTTTCATTTTTTTGTTTATTTGTCTCAAATAATGTTTTTAATTCTGTATAAATTCTTGTCATAGACATAAATGCTGCATAAATTGCTGAAATTGAATATAATGTAATTCCTTCATATTCTTCCCATAAATCATAGCTCAATTGGAATTTTCCTTTTTCTTCAAATAAATCATCAATATATTTTTCTAAGAAATTAATTGCTTTTTCACACATTGGTAAAACATCTTTTAAAAACTTTTTATTTTTTGTTTCTTTATAATGTGCATAAATTCCAAATATAACACTTGCTGTTTCATCAATTTGATATCCCCAACAAGGAGCTAATCTTCCGTCTGTGTAAAAACGTTGTTCCCACATTCCATTTTTACTTTGAGTCATTCTACAAAAATCTGTATAGAATTTTTCTGTTTCTTCATACATTCCAACAACATCAAATGCTTCTGTTACAAAAACACCATCTCTTGGCCAACAGTATGAATATCTACCACATTTTGTTTTATCTTCATCAACTTCTATACCAGCTGAAATTCCACCGGTTTTTTCATGAACTAATAGTGGAAATAATAGTATACTTCTATTATAAATTCTTTTAATTTTTGAACTTAATTCACTTTTATTAATTGCATTTTCATCATGTGTTTTTACAAATCTTCTCCAATATTTAACAGTATTGTCTAAAAGATTTTGTACATCTAATTTTTTTATTCTATCAATTTCATCATCAAGTTCATTTAGCATACACTTATTTCTGTTTTTATTTATATAAACAAAAATTGTTAATTCTTTTTCTTCTCCTGGTTTTAATTTTTTTAAGTTATATGAAATACTTGATGCTGGTGACATTCCTATATAATCTTTTCCACCAATTGTTCCTTGCATGAAATTATTTTCAGCTCCATTTATTTGTTTTGCTGAAATTTTTTCATTTGAAAATGTGCATACAGAAAAATCATGATTATATTGAATTAATGTATCATTTTTCAAAAAACCAGAAGTATCATTATTTAAATTTCTTAATATTCTAGAATAAATTAAGAAACTTATATTTAAATCTACATCATTTTCATTTTTAAATTTATAATGTTTAATTAAAACATTTTCTGATATTGGTACAAAATCAGTTTGAATAACTCGAACTTTAAAATATGAATTATATATATTAGTTTGTAAAACATTAGTATCTTTTATATATTCTTGTGAGAAAGTATTATTCACATCATTGTGTAAATATATTAAAGCAGAATCATTTATTTTCATACCAGTATGATATGTGTCAACAAATTGTTTATAATCTGCTGCACCATAGAACATTCTAAGCATTTCTCCTGACTTAGTGAAACTTGCTTTGATTTTTTTATTTCCTACAATTCCATCATTAAAATATTTAGTTCGCATATTTTCTCCTTAATCTTTTTATTTAATAACACCTCTTAAGCAACTGACATTAAAAATAATACTAGTGCAAAAATTGTCATACAAGTAAAAAGTATAATTTTTATAAATGTTGTTAATGAAATTGTTATTTGTTTTGTTCTTCCTAAGTCCTCAGGAGTTATATAATCATCTAATGTTAACTTTTCATCATTAATATTATTACTTTCTTTTTTCATAACTTTTTCTCTCTTTACCAAAAATTATTTCATCAATTCTTGAATTTGTTTTTGTATTTCTTTTACTCTATCTTCTAATGTCATTAAATCTTTATCACTTGTTTCAATATTTTTCTTCATAACAACATCTTCAATATCTGAAATACTTTCTTTTAATTCTTCAATTCTATCAATAATATCAAGTTTTCTAAATTCTTTTCTATAAGCTTCAATTTCTTCAGTTTCTTCTAATAATGTTGGTCCTTCATTTCCTAATTCATAACTTTCACCAAAATCTGGAATTGTAACCTTACATTCACTTGTTTCTTCAATTTTTCTCTTAAGTTCTTCTTGACCTTCATATTCACCATGAACTAAAAATACATGCTTTGGTGGATTTGTAAATGACCAAATAAAGTTTAAAAGCCATGTTTGATCTGCGTGTCCTGAATATCCTTCAATATATTCAACTCTTGCATTTATAGCAATTTCTTCACCAAATATTTTTACTTTTTCTGCTCCGTCTACAATTGTTCTACCTAATGTTCCTGGTGCTTGATATCCAACAAATAAAATTGTACTATTTGGATTCCATAAATTATGTTTTAAATGATGTTTAATTCTACCAACTTCACACATACCACTTGCAGATAATATAATTGCTGGTGTATGGTCTTCATTTAATGCTTTTGAATCTTCTGCTGATGGAGTAAATTGTAATCCTCTAAATTCAAGTGGATTATCTCCTCTTTTAAGTTTTTCTTGAATTTCTTCTTCAAATAATTCTGTATTTTTCTTAAATACTTCTGTTGCTGATATTGCAAGTGGGCTATCAACATAAACAGGTACATTCATTAATTTTTCATATTTTTTCGCAAATTCTTCATCTTGTCCTAAATCTTCTTTTAATTTATCTAGTTCGTATAATATTTCTTGTGTTCTACCAACTGCGAATGAAGGAATTATAACTCTTCCACCTTTATCTAATGTTTCTGAAACTATATCTAAGAACATTGTTGCTTTTTCATCATTTCTCATATGCAATCTATTTCCATATGTTGATTCCATAATTAAATAATCAGCATTACTTATCATTGTTGGAGAATCTAAAAGTGGTAAATCATTATTTCCCAAATCTCCTGTAAATACAGCTTTTGTTGTTTTTCCATCTTCTGTTACCCAAATTTCTATAATTGCTGATCCAAGCATATGTCCTGCATCATTAAATCTTACACTGATATTTTCATCTACTTCAACAATCTCATCATATTGAACTGGATGGAATATTTCTAAAGAATCATAAGCTTCTTCTGCTGTATATAGAGGTGGTAATGGATCTAATCCTTCTCTCATTCTTTTTCTATTTTTCCATTCAATTTCAACTTCTTGGATGTGACCACTATCTGGAAGCATAATTCCACAAAGATCACAAGTAGCTTTTGTAGCATAAATTGGTCCTTTAAAACCTTCATTATATAATTTTGGAATTCTACCAGAGTGATCTATATGAGCATGTGTTAATAGCATAAAGTCAATTTCATTAACACTATAAACAAATGGATCAGAGTTTTCTAATTGCTCTGTTATTTTTCCTTGATACATTCCACAATCTACTAAGAATTTCTTTCCAGCAGCTTCTACTAAAAAATTAGAACCAGTTACTGTTCTTGCAGCTCCTAAAAATGTTATTTTCATTCACAATTCCTCCTTAATCTTAAGTAAATAATTTTATTCTTCTATTCATTTTTACTTCTAATGTTTTTTTAGATATATTTACTCTTTTTCTTCCTTGTTTTTCAATTATATCTTTATCAAAAACACGAATTATTAATCCATCATTATCTTGTTCAAACATCAATTTTGTTTTTTCAAGTTCCATTATTTTTGTATCAAGAGCATATTTTATAATTTCAAAGTTTAAATTTATATCCATGCTTATAATTTTAATTGCTCCTAATTTACAAAGCATTGTTATTGCTTTTTTCATTATTTTATCAACAAATACCATTAATTCTTCATTATCTTTTATGCTTTGTTTTTTTGATATTTTTAAACTTTGATAATACCTCAATTCATATAAAACATCTATAATTTCATCTCTTGTTTTCATTTTGTTTAATCTTTTATCTACAAAATGTAAAAAGTTCTTTTGACATTCTAATATAGCATCTTCAAAAGTACATTTTGAAGTATAAATCTCATAAGATTTTTTTAAATA
>JAZQTI010000029.1:0-3705 GCA_045630665.1 Candidatus Scatovivens sp. | reverse complement strand
CTCCATATATAATATGTATGTAAATAGTTGTTTTCACATAAAATTTACAAAATGAACAAATTATAGGCTGTTTCAAAATATATAGTGTGAATATAATTTCTATGTAAATAATTGTAATTATATTTATACTTACAGTCATTTACATGGAATTTAAAATTTTAAGTGTAGATTGATAAAGAAAAAATAAGGGGGAAACGCTAATGAAAGTATTAGTTTTAAACTGTGGAAGTTCGTCATTAAAATGTCAATTAATTGATATGGAAAAAAATGAAAGAATCATGAAAGGACATTATGATAGAATAGGAGGTTCTAGATCTTCACTTCGTTTTAATGTTAGAGGTGAAAAAGTAAACATAGAATATCCTGCGAGAAATTTTGAAGAAGCGATTTCAAAAATATTAAGATTACTTACAAGTCCAGAATATAAAGTAATCGAAAGCCTAGATGAAATTGGAGCAGTAGGACATAGAATTGTTCATGGAGGAGAAAAATTCAAAAATTCTGTTGTAATAGATGATGAAGTTATAAAAGCTATAAAAGATAATATAACTCTTGCTCCATTACATAACCCAGCTGGTCTTGCTGGAATAAAAGCATGTAAAAAACTATTACCAAAAACACCAATGGTAGCAGTATTTGACACTGCATTTCATCAAACAATGGAAGAAAAAGCTTATATTTATCAATTACCATATAAATATTATGAAGACTATAAAATAAGAAAATATGGATTCCATGGAATTTCACATAGATATGTAGCACAAAGAATTGCTGAAATTATAGGAAAATCAGATTTGAAAGTAATAAACTGCCATTTAGGACAAGGTGCTTCATTATGTGCTATTAAAGAAGGTAAATCTTTAGATACAACAATGGGATTAACACCTTTAGCAGGTGTTCCAATGGGAACAAGATGTGGAGATGTTGACCCATCAATTATACCAACTGTAATGAAATTATATGATATAAAACCTGATGATATGTTAAAAATATTAAATAAAGAATCAGGAGCATGGGGAGTATCTGGAGTTTCAACTGATTTTAGAGATATAGAAAGAACCGCTGCACAAGGTGATGAAAGATCAATATTAGCATTAGAAAGTAGGGCCTATATAATTGCTCAATATATTGCTAAATTTGTTGTAACACTTCAAGGTGTTGATGTAATAACATTCTGTGGTGGTATTGGAGAAAATGGTTGGGAAGAAAGAGAAAGAATCTGTAAATATTTAGAATGCTTCGGTGTAAAACTTGATTTTGAAAAAAATAGAATTAGAGGTGAAGAGGTTGAAATTTCTGCACCAGATTCTAAAGTTAAAGTACATATCGTTCCAACAAACGAAGAAATTGTAATTGCTGCAGATGCTTATAATTTAACTAAAAATTAATTTTAAAAGCCAAATACGAATTTGTATTTGGCTTTTTTGCGGGCTACTTTATAAAGTAATAATTTGTCTGTCAGATTTGTTTGATAAATTGACAAAAATGTTTTTGAAATTTCTATTGTTTATGAAAGAAATTAATGTTAGAATTGTGAAGGAAAATAATTTAAATAAAAAGGGAGGTTTGATAAATATGAAAATTTTAGTATTAAATTGTGGGAGTTCATCTTTAAAATTCCAATTAATCAATATGGACAATAATGAAAGAATGGCAAAAGGAAATTTTGAGAGAATTGGTGGAATGAAAACAACATTAAAATTAAATGTAGGAGGTAAAAAAGAAGAATTACTTCACATAGCAAGAGATTTTGATGAAGCAATTGAATTTGTGTTAGAAGTATTATTAAAACCAGAATATCAATTAATAAAATCTTTAGATGAAATTGGTGCAATAGGACATAGAATAGTACACGGTGGTGAAATGTTTAGTCAATCTGTAATTATAGATGATACTGTAATAGAAGAAATCGAAAAATGTATAGACTTAGCACCATTACACAATCCAGCTGGAGTGGCAGGCATAAGAGCTGCAAAAAAAGTATTACCAGGAGTTCCAATGGTAGCGGTATTTGATACAGCATTTCATCAAACAATGCCTACAAAAGCATATATTTATCAAATTCCATACAGATATTATACAAGTTATAAAATAAGAAAATACGGTTTCCATGGAACAAGCCATAGATATGTAGCTCAAAGAGTTGCAGAATTAATTGGAGAAAAAGCAGAAAATTTAAAAGTAATAAATTGTCATTTAGGACAAGGTGCTTCAATATGTGCAATAGATGGAGGGAAATCAATTGATACATCAATGGGATTAACACCTTTAGCAGGTATTCCAATGGCAACAAGATGTGGAGATATAGATCCAGCAATTATTCCTTATATAATGAAAAGAGATAATTTAGGTCCAGAAGATATGGAAGAAATACTAAACAAACAAGCAGGAGCTTGGGGAGTATCTGGAGTATCATCAGATTTCAAAGATGTAGAAGATGGATATAAAATGGGTGATACAAGATCAATACTTGCACTAGAAAGTCAAGCTTATAGAATAGCACAATATATTGGACAATATGCGATAGCACTTGGTGGTGTTGATGTAATAACATTTGCTGGTGGAGTTGGTGAAAATGGAATAGAAACAAGAGAAAGAGTATGCAAATACTTAGAACCATTTGGAATAAAATTAGATCCTGCCGCTAATAAAACAAGAGGAAAAGAAAAATGTATTAGTACAGAAGATTCAAAAGTAAAACTTTATATAATACCAACAAATGAAGAACTAATGATAGCAAAAGATACTTATGAATTAATAAAATAATTTATCGAACTATGAATAAAAAAGAAACTATTTTAATATATTTGAAAAATCAATATATTAAAATAGTTTTTATATTTTATACTTTATATTGTATATTTTATTTTACGATTATAGTTTTAAAATTATTATAAATTACCATTCCGGGTTTTGCTCCAGAGGCTTTTTTTACAAATTTTGCTAAACAATAATCAACACAAACATTTAAACTATCAGATGCTTTGCTATTTTCTTTAGCAAGTTTTGCACAATTAAATAATACATTTTCTGGTATTTCATCTAGTTCTAAATTTTCTGGATTTCTAAGAAGAACATGGCTACCATGAATTTTTTGAGCATGAAACCATACATCATTTGGATTAGATAATTTTAAACTAATATAATCATTTTGTATATTGTTTTTACCGATGTAAACTGTATAACCATCAATAAGCATTGATTCTAAATCTATTTTTGAAGAATCTTGTTTTTTCATAATTTTATTTTTTTCATTTTTTGAAATTTCTTTTTTAGTTACAACGTTTTGAGAGATTTCTTCATAAACTTCGTTAATGTCATTTAATGTTCTAGCATTACTTAAGTTAAAAACAATACTTTCAATATAATCTAATTCTTTAACAGCTTCTTTCTTTTGTTCAGAAACAATAGAAAGAGCGTTTTTTAATTTTGTATATTTTTTAAAATATTTTTCTATATTTTTATTTACACTTATACTATTATCAAGAGGTATTGTGATAGGAGAGTTATTGTCATAATAATTCTCTAAAGTTACCTCTGGAAGATTTGGTGAATTTGTAAATTTATAAAGATTAGCTGTTAAAAGTTCACCATATAGTCTAAAGGTATCCATTTTTTCACATTCTTTTAATTTGAAATTTATATTTTCTAATTTTTTATATACCTTTTTTAAAGAAACAGAAACAATTTTTAATAAATTATTTC
>JAZQTI010000028.1:0-27683 GCA_045630665.1 Candidatus Scatovivens sp. | reverse complement strand
AAATATGAAACAGAATTTACTACAGAAACATTAATAAACGTTTCATATCCTGAAATTGTAGAAAAATTAAATGTAGTAGATGTAGAAAATGTATATACAGATAAAGATGGAAATAAACATGAAAATAATGACATTTATTATAAACAAATAAGTTTATCAAAAGAAAACTTTGAATCTATCTTAGGAGAAGATGGTGAAATTAAAGTTTCTGATTTAGAAGGAAATGTTTTAAATACTATTAACAAAGAAACAAAAGTTGATGAAGATGGAAATATAGTAATAGTATTTACAGAAAAATATTCAAAATTAAGTTTTGAAACTTCAAAACCAATTGGAGAAGGAAACTTAGTAATCAAAAATTTAAAAGCTATGTCAAATACATCTTTAGACAAAACAACATTTGCAAATATAGCTGATGTAACAACAAAAGTTGCAATAAGAGCTGATTATGATTATGTAGAAGAAAGCGTTGAAGTAGGAAATGCAGAAGCTACAACAAAATTAGTTGATACAACAACAAAAGCTACATTAGTAATGGATAGAGAAACATTATCAACTCTAGAAAATAACGAAAATGTAGAATTAAGAATAGAATTAAACAATGCTGTTGAAAGTTCAGACGTTTATGGAAATTCAGTATTTGAAATAGGTTTACCAGAATCAATAGAGAACTTTGAAATTACAAATACAAGCTTATTATATGCTGAAGGTTTAGAAATAATTTCAACAGAATTAGTTGATGGAAAAATTATAGTAACAGTAGGTGGAGTTCAAGAAGGAATTAATTCTGGTGTATTAACAAATGGTACAAACATTGTTATTAATGCAAATATTAAAGTAAATTTATTTACACCAGCAAAAACAGAAATAATGACATTAAAAGTTACAAATAGTGAAGCTACAAACTATGCAAATGAAGGAACAGCAGAACTTTTTGTAAATTATTCTGCACCAACAGGACTTGTTGCTGTTAACTCTATATCAAATTATAATGTAGATGGAAAAACAGTAACATCTGTAAGACAAGGTGAAAAAGAAGATTTAATAGATATATATTCTGAAGTAAAAGCTCCTACAATGGAAATTATTGTTATGAACAATAATGAAAATACAGTTTCTAATTTTGCTATATTAGGTAGAACACCTTTTGCAGGAGTTAAAGATATAGTAACAGGAGATGATTTAGGAACAACAACAAATACTAAATTATTAGGTGGACTTGTAGCAGATACAAGAAATCAAGCTGAATTTACTGTATACTATTCAGAAAATGGTGAAGCAACAAAAGATTTAGAAGATTCAAATAATGGTTGGACATTAGAACCAGCTAGCTTTGAAAATATCAAATCTTACTTAATTGTTCCAGTAGATTCAAATTATGAAATGAAAGAATCTGAAATATTAAGATTTACATATCAATTTGAGATTCCTGGAAATTTATCACATAATGAAGATTTTTATGGAACATTTACAACATATTATACAAATAATTCTGAAATAGCTGTAACAGATGAAACATCTAGTCCAGATAAAGTTGGTTTAACAACTGGAGATGGACCTGAATTAAGTTTAGTTCTTTCTGGAAATAGAGAAGCTGTTAGAGAACAAGAAGAATTTAATGTAAATATAATAGTTACAAATGTTGGAGAAGATAAAGCTGAAAATATTGATGTAACATTCCCTATACCAGAAAGCACAAATTATATTTCAAATGAAATAGTAAAAGGAAATGCTACTATTAATATAGAAGGAAATAATTTAAAAATATTTGCTGCAGAACTTGAAAAAGATACAGAAATTGAGGTTTCTGTAGAGTTAAAAGTAAAAGAACTTTCTACAGCACAAAAAGGAAATACAACAATAAAACCTGTTGCTACTATTTCTGCTAAAGATTTAGGTACAGTTCTTAGATCTGAAGGAAAAGAAATAAAAGTAACAGAATCAGAATTTGAAGTTACTCAATATAATACATTAGACATTGAAACAGTAGCTGACGTATATGATGTTGGTGAAGAAGTTTCTTTCAGAATATATGCTAGAAACTTAACTGCAAATACAATGAAAAATGTAGTTATAACAGAAGTATTACCAGGAGAATTAACATTTGTTAGTGCAGCACATATAGGATATGAAGCTGATGGTAGAACTCCAAAAAATATTGGAGATGGTATCTATGATGAATCTACAAGAACAGTTACATGGAATGTAGGTGATATCGAAAGATATGCAAATGCTGAGGTAACATTAACAGTAAAAACAAATAATATAGATGAAAACCTAACAATTAGAAGTGTAAAAACAGTTGCGAAAGTTACTGCTGAAGGAACTGATACTTATGAATCTAATGAAATGGTAACAAGAATAGGTAGACCTGTACTTGTAGTTAATCAAACAACAGAAAATCCAGATACATATATAAAAGAAGGAGATAAAATTAACTACATCTTTACTATAAGAAATGAAGGTAAAGCAAGAGCTGAACATGTAAGAGTAACAGATATAATACCAGAAGGTATAATTGTTCAAAAAATCAATTATTCAATTGATGGAATTATGGGTACAAAGAAAGTTAATTCAAGTAAACAAGCTGAAATAACATCAAATATAGATGCAGGAGAAGAGTTAATAGTAAATGTAACTGCAGTTGCTGCAAGCTTAAATGGTGTTCAAGAAAAAACAGTTACAAACTATGCTACAGTTTCAGCTGTAAACGTACCAGAAATTCAATCAAATGGAATTACACATATTGTTGAATTATCAGAAAAAAATGCACAACAATTTGATGATTCAGTATCAACATCAGTAACAACATCTGAAACATTAAAAACAAACGTATCAAAAACTTATAAAGTTTCTGGTACAGCTTGGTTAGATAGTAATGAAAATGGTATGAGAGATGAAGGTGAATCAATTTTACCTGGAATTTCAGTAAAATTAGTTAATAGTGAATCAGGACTTATCATTAAAACAGTAACAACAGATTCAACAGGAAACTATACATTTGCAGGTGTTGAAAACGGAAATTATTTAGTAATTTTTGATTATGATACAGTAAAATATACTGTAACAGCTTATAAAAAAGATGGTGTTGGAGATCATGTAAACTCTGATGCTGTAACAACAAAATTAGAACAAGATGGTAAAACAAGAAATGGTGCAATCACAGACGTTATAGTTGTTTCAAACGGAAGTGTTTCAGGAATTGATATAGGTTTTGTTTTAGCAGATACATTTGATTTAGCATTAGAAAAAACAATAACAAAATTAACAGTACAATCTGTTAAAGGAACAACAAAAGATACATATGAAAATGTAAAATTAGCAAAAACTGAAATTGCAGCAAAATATGTATCAGGTGCTACAGTTTATGTAGAATATGAAATGAAAGTAACAAATAAAGGCGATGTTGCTGGATATGCTAAGAAGATAATTGATTACTTACCAGAAGGAATGACATTTAATTCTTCATTAGAAGCTAACTCAAGTTGGTATACAGGTGCTGATGGTAATATATACTCAACAGCATTAGCTGATACAGAATTAGCTCCAGGACAAACAGCAACAGTTAAATTAGTTTTAACAAAACAAATGACTGAAGAGAATGTTGGTATCGTAAACAACTTAGCAGAAATTTATGATGACTATAATATTTACGGTATCTCAGATACAAACTCTACACCAGCTAACAGAGCTCAAGGTGAAAACGATTTAGGAGCAGCTGACGCAGTTATTTCAGTTAAGACAGGAGAAGTATTTATCCACATTTCAGTAATAATTACTTCAATGTTATTAGGAAGTATTTTAGTATTCATTGTATACACAAAAGTCGTGTTATCAAAAAGGAAAGGGGGTGTTTAATATATGATGAATATAAATAAAAAGATTGCAATAATGTTTTTAGTAGTATTTGCTATATTAAGCACAGCCTTTGCTTATAGTGTAAACGCTAATGAAAATTCTTTTGGTTCAGAAGATTCTGGTTTTATACACTATGACGCTAATTCTCATATCGAAGGGGAATATTCTAATGAATATGCAAACTTTGATTATGTTCTTCTTAAAGGTGATTTAAGAGGAATGTTAATAATAGAATCTTATCGTCAACATAATTATGATAATGGAGGATATATACCACTTAGTGATTTATATGCATTTTATGATGTATTATGTTGTCAAAAGGGTACAAAATTACCTAGTATTAATGAAACATATTTAGTTGGGTCAAATGGAGATAGATTAGATTATTCATTCCCATACTTAACTAAAAATGATATAGGAATGACATTATTTAAAGATGAAAATAGAAAAGTGCCATTCCCATCACCAAGATATACAAACCTAACTTTAGGATTTTATTATGCGGGACCAATAAATATTGCAAGACCAAAAGAAGCATATATATTAGCAGAAATGGTTAATGAACTTGGAAATGCAGTTTTCTACTATGATGTTCAAACTGATGCAAATGGAAATAGAGTAGTATATGATGGATCTTTAGATGATGCTGATAGCTTTGTTGTAGGAGATAAAGAAATTTACATTGTTGAAAAAGAATATGTAGCTACATTACCTGATGGTACAACAGTTAATGTAGAAGCTGTAACAGATGAAAATGGAAATGTAACTTATGTATATAAAGATGGCGATTATAAAGAACAATATGAACAATATGAAGGATCTTTAGAATGGACTGATGGAGAATCATCTGGCTCATATCCTTCATTTGAATATACTGGAGGAAATGGTACAGTAGATAATGAAGTTCCAGCTGGAACACAAATTTATGTAACAGGAAACAACTTAGTAGTTAAAGAAAATGGCGAATATTATAGAGCAACTGTAGAAGGAAATAACAGTTACATTCAACTAGCTTGGTGGACAACAATAGCCGGAGGTAAAGGAAATAGTGTAAGTGATACTGATTTTTCTCAAGAAGCAGACGCGTTTGAAGCATATATTTTACAAGCAGCTGGAGTAACAAGTACAGATGAATTAGAATACGAAGATGTAACTGTAATAGATATTGATGGTAAAGAAACAGTTCATGAAAATGCATTTAAATTAAATTATGCACCTTCATGGATTGAAGACGAAGAATTTGAAAACCCAACAACAGTTTTTGAAGATGATAAACAAACATATTTAGCTGGACCGTTTTCAATTGATTATATTGAAGCTAATGCACAATTTGGTACTAGACCAGAAGTAGAATTTGCAGGAATTACAGGAATGCAATTATACGTAGATTCTCAAGAAGAACCATTAGTATATGGAGAACAATGGGAAATCGTATATTTAGAAGGTGAAAGATTAGAAGAAACTGAAGGATCAGAAGATTCTGAAGAAGTAAAAATCAGTTTCCCAAAACCAAATGAAAAATTCTATATCAGATTAGATAATATAGAAGGTGCAACAAAAATAACAAATATTAAAGTAGACTTTAGATATATGAATGCAGCTGGTAGTTGGCAAGAATTACATGGTTCATACTTCAAAGCTACTTGGACTGAAATTGCAGAGCCAAAATATAAATGGGTTCCTGCATATGATGATGAAGGTAATAGAGAGTATGATGAAGAAGGAAATCCTGAATGGGAAAGAGAATATGATTATACTCAATATTGGTTAGAATTAACAAGTTTAGAGAGATTTAATTCTCAATTCTTAGGATTGGGTATTAAAGGTGCTAAATGGTATCAATATGTAACTTTGGAAAGAGAACTTAGTATTCCACAAGAAGGAAAAGTTGTTATTGAAAAAATACTTGTTGATGAAGAAGGAAACGTTGTAGAAAACGTTGATCCAAATAAAACATTTAAATTCGAAATTACAGTAGATGGTGCAATAAATTCAGGAACAGATACTTTATCAGTAAAAGCTGGTAAAATGGTTGAATCTAAAGTATATTTCTGGACTGAAGAAACTGCTCCAACATATACAGTAAAAGAAATCGAAGATGAAGAATATGAATTAATTTCTATTGAAAATGCAACAGGAAGTTTAAAAGATGGAAAATCAATAAAAGTTATCGTAAAAAATAAAATTAAAGATCCTGAAGAAGGAACTTTAGACATAATTAAAATTATGGAAAAAACAGAATTACCAACTGACAAATATTCATTTGTAGGAAAAACATTTAACTTCAATGTCACAATTAATGGTACATTCGAACATAATGGAGAGCAATATGTTGATACTTCATTAATTATACCAGTAACTGTAACAGCTGCTGAAAGCGAAGCTACAGCAGTACCAACATCAGTTGGAACATTCTATTGGTATCAAGAAGCTCCAACATATAAGGTAGAAGAGATTGCTCAAGAAGGAACAGAACAAGTAACAATTCTTCCAGAAACAGGAAGCTTGTCAGGTGATAATAATCACCGTATTGTAGTAACAGCAACAAACAGACATTCAACAGAAAAAGCTGCAATACGTATAATTAAAACTTTAGAAGGATCTAGCGGATTATCTAGAGAATATATAGAATCTTTAGAATTTACATTTGATGTAGAAGTAGAAGGATTCGCAAAAGAAACAATTACATTAAAAACACCAACTCGTCAAGATGAAAATGGAAACTGGGTATGGGAAGGAACAACAAGTGAATATGTATGGTTATATGGAAATAATCCAAGCTATACAATTACAGAGGTTAACGTACCAGAAGGAACAACATTTGACGGAGGTCGTAGCCAAGTTTCAGGAACTTTAGTTAGTGATGAAACAACAAACTATGAAGTAACAAACAATATTATAAATATATTAGGTGATCCTAATAAAGGAAAAATCGAAATTACAAAAAATGTTGAAGATGCAACTTTATTAGATAAAACATTTAATTTTGCAGTAACTGTAACTGGAGATTTCTTTAAATATAATGCACCAAATGGAACAGTTATCGAAGCTTTAAAAGATGAAGCTGGAAATAGATATTTTATATTTAATAATGATGCAACAAACAAATATTATGGAGAAGCTTTACAATTAACAAACGATTCTGCAATAGTAATTGAAGTAAAAGACGAATATGATAATCATAATTTCGTTGTAATCAAAGCTGCTGCAGTAGGAGATGGAACAGGTAAAGGAACTTGGTTATCAGGAGAATTTTCTTGGTATGGAAAAGTAGCTCCAGAATATAAAGTAGAAGAAAATCTATTAGGAGAAGATATTGCTTCTTCAGTAGAACCTTCAGAAGGAACATTAGCTGATACAGAAACAGATACTGTTAAAGTAACAGCTTGGAACAGAGATAATACACCAAAAGGTGGATATATCCATATAATTAAAACATTAGAAAATGCTGAAAAATACTCAGTAGAATATGTAAATTCTTTAGTGTTTAAATTTGAAATTCAAGTAGATGGTTATGATAAAACTATAGTATCTTTAAAACCAAAACTAGTTGATAATACATGGGTTTGGGAATATTTATCAGATAGATATTCTTGGAAAGCTGATGAAGAAGCACCAAACTATACAATTACAGAAATTGATTTACCAGATGGAACAGAGTTCGTAAGTGCAACAAATGATAATGGAACAGTAACAGGAACTCCAACAATTTCTGGAAAATTAAAAGAAAGTGTATCAGAAGAAGTTTTAATTACTACAGATAACTCTTTTATAAATAAATTACCTGGTCCAAAACAAGGTGATTTAACAATTGAAAAAGACGTAACACATGGTTCTTTAAAAGGACAAAGTTTTGAATTTAAAGTAACATTAAAAGGATCTTTTGAATACAATGGTTCTACTTATAAAAATGAGGAAGTAACTATCTTTGATGAAGTTAACCCATTTGTAGTAGAAGGTGGAAGTAAGAAAACAATAGGACCAATTATTTGGTATGGAGAAGATGCTCCAGAATATACAGTTATCGAGTTAGAATCTGAAATTGCTAAAAACATATCAATTGTAAACGGTAGCGGAAAAGTACAAGAAGGAACAAACGTAACAGTTGCTACATTTACAAACGAACCAATTTTAGTTGGTGGTGATTTTACAATAACAAAAGTATTAACAGATAACAAAGGTCCACAAGATGAATATTTCTACTTTAATGTAACTGTTGATGGATACAAACCATATGTTGTAGCTATAAAAGCTAATGAAACATATAGATCTGAAATGTACAAATGGTATATTACAGAACCAGCTCCATCAGTAACAGTAACAGAGATTGCTGAATTATTACCAGAAGGATGTACACCAGTTACATCTGGAAATGGAATAACAAAACAATTATCTGCTGATGAAACAGTAGAAACACAATTTGTATTTGAAAATAAATATGAAGAACATACAGCAACATTCAAAGTTAAAAAAGTTGTATTAGATGAAAAATTAATAGATGCTGCAGCTGAACAAGAATTTAAACTAAAAGTTAGAGTTGAAGGATATTATGAAGTTGTTGGGCAAGACGGTATCTACACAAATGGAGTATTTGATGTTTCACTAAAAGGTGGTCAAACATTTAATTCACCAGAAATTAGATGGTGGGGAGAAAATGCTCCAACAGTAACAGTAGAAGAGTATGATTTACCACTTGGATGGCAAAATTTAGGTATTTCAAATAATGGTGCATCAATTGAAGCTGATAGTAGCTTAGAAATTGTTGTAACAAACAAATTACCTGTATATGTTGTTATCGATTTAACAACAAAACTTGCTGGTCAAGTTTGGGAAGATGAAGCTCAAGATAAAGATGGTAAAAACACTGCTGAATCAGTTCCAAATGGAATTATTGATCAATCAGAAAATGCAATCAGCGATGTAGAAGTTTTCGTATATAGAGTTGTAAGAGATGGTCAAGGAAATGAAGTAGAAAGAACATATGCAACAATTTATAATGACATAACAAATACAGAAATTTCTCAACCAATTATTACAGCTGGAGATGGTACATGGATTGCACCAAGAGTTAAAATACCAACTGTTACAGATGAAGAAAAAGCAGCAGGATATAGAGCATCATACGATGTAGAATTTATATATGATGGTCAAACATATGAACCTACAACATTCTTAGCATCTGCTAATGGAGATGCAGCATCATTTATAAATGCTTCAACTGCTGAAAAAGATAAATTTGCAAATAACTCTATGGCATTAGATTACGATAGAGATGTTGTAAATAACAGAATTCAAACAGTAGAAGGAAATACACCAATTAGTGGTTCAGGAAAAACAACAGGTACAGCTGTAGGAAATGAAGGAACAAGCCCATTATTCTACGAATCAAATGCTGTTACAAATAATGGAAATGACAACAAAAAAGTTGTTTCTGAATTAGTAACAACAAATGAAGATGGAAGTGTTAAAGAATTATTTAAAACAAGAGCTAGAACATCAATTGGAGGATTAACATTCCCATTCCATAGAGATTCAGAAAGCTGGAACGGATTCCACTTATATAATGAAAATACAACAATCACAGAATTAGGTGTAGAACAAAGATATTGGTATGAAGCAGTATATAATTATTGCTTACACATCAACTTAGGTTTAGTTAGAAGACCAGATGCTGATATGGGTCTTGCAAAAGATTTAAAATCAGCTAAGGTATTTGTAAAAGGAAATGAAGAAAGTGTAGAATATGATACATTTAATTTCAACACATTAGCTGACTTAAATGCAGATTACTACACAAGACAAGTAGAAAGTAAAGAAACAATTCCTTATACATTAGGATTATATGAAACAGATTACTACTATAGAGCTGAAATGTATCAAGATAATTCTAGATTATATGATAAAGTAAAAGACTTAACTAAAGAAATTAATGCAGAATTTGCTGAAATGGAAGTTGAGTTAAATTACAAAATTACAGTCTATAACGAATCTGGAGCATACATCCAAGTAATTAAAGGAATAAATGATTACTTTGATAGCTCATTTGGAGCTCCAACAAAAGTAACGTTAAATGGATCTGAAATTTCAAATTATAGAGTAGCTTCAACAGGAATCAAAGGTTCTGATGGAGTAATATATAATAAATTAGTAATTGATGACTTAAATCTTCAATTAGCTAGTGGTGAAGTAGCAGAATTCTATGTAACATTTAGAGTTCAAAAAGAAACAATAAATGCTGTTAGAGATACAATTATTGAAGGACAAAAATCAAATGTTGCAGAAATTTCAAGTTATTCTACATTATACAAAGACGGAAGCGTTGCTGGTAAAGTAGATAAAGATTCTGCACCTGCTAACTTAAATATCAGAAGTTATAATGAAACTTCTTGGTATGAAGATGATACAGATGCTGCACCAGTATTATACTTAGAAGTAATTGAAGCTGAAAGAACAATTAACGGTCAAGCATGGGAAGATAAACCAGATGCAACTACAAATGTTGGAAACGGTATCAGAGAAGATGATGAAGCCTTAATTGGTGGATTAACAACACAACTTGTTGAAAAAGTTACTGTAGACGGAATTGATTATGACTTCATATGGCCAACAGACGAATCTCTAAATTGCTTAGGTGGTAGATCAATGAAAGACTTAACTGGATTTGATAGTATCATAGAAACAGCTAGAGAAAAAGTTGTTGAAAACGAAGGTACAGAAAATGAATCTGTAATCGAAGTTGGTTCATATAAATTCGAAGGAATTCCAACAGGTAAATATGTAGTTAGATTCTTATATGGAAATGATAAAACAAAATTAGAAGATACATTAGAAATAACTGCAGATCCAGTAGCATTAAAAGCTGATGGAACAGTATTCTCTGGAAATGAGAACATATTAACTGCAAATTATGATCAAGACAAAGAAGGAATGACAGCAGCGGTTTACAATGGTCAAGATTATAAATCAACTATATATCAAGCAGGATTTGCAACAACAGATGCAAATGGATATGTAACAAATAGACTTCACGATTTATCAGGAGCAGTAAATGAAGCAAAAGTTTCAGATGCAAGAGATAGTGAAGCAAGAAGATTAGAAGTAATTGCTAACTCTGAAACAATTATGAATGAAAATGCAAATATATTAGCATCAGCTAACTATAAAGCAGCAGATCATTCAAGATTATATGAACAATATTATATGTTCGCAGATACAGCGATTATAACTCTAGATTTAGAAAGTCAAGAAGAAACTGCAACAACAATAAACAATATTGACTGTGGTTTAGTAGAAAGACCAGAAACAGCACTTGTATTAGACAAAGAAATTAGCTCAATTAAGATGACAACAAACGACAACAGAGTAATATTCAATGCATCTTATGATATAAGCTATGGTTTAACATCAAACCCAGCTGATAAAGTTATAATTGCAGAAATTGATGGACAATATCTAGTAGCTAATGTTAAACTAGCTGAAAATTCAATTGGAACAGATGTGTTACAAGCAATTGATAAAAATGAAAACAAATTAGCAGCTTCAAGAGAAGAAAATAAAGGAACACAAAACTTTAGATTTATAAACATTGAAGATGATATGTTCCAAGGAACAACAATAGAAATTAATTACCAAATGGCTGCATTAAACGTTGGTGAAACAGACTACACAAGTAGTATTATCGCAGAAGACGTAGAAGCAAATGCAATTGCAAATAAAACATCTAGAAAAGCTGAATTATTAAGATTAGCTAGAGATTTAAGACAAAACAATGCATACACAGATAGTGCATTAACAATAGGTAGCTTATTAGGAACAAATTACTATACAGGAAATATAGGAAACGATAAAGTTGTTACAACAAATGTATGTCAAATTATTGACTATGTTGATAATGATGCAATCTTCACACAACAAATGAATTCAACAGAAAACAAATTATGGAAAAATACAAATGTAACAGAACTTGCAGGTAATGGATATGATACAGAAAGACTAATTGATAGAACAGTTCTTTCAGAATATGAATTACTTGATAAACATGGTGTTTCTTATATAACAGATCAAAAGAATAATGTTATATTAAGTGTTGAAACTGGAAATCCAGAATTTGAAGCAAAATTATTACCATATGAAAATAATGCTGATGCATATAAATCACAAATTGCTTTAACTGTAACAAAAACAGTATCTGCACAAGATAAAGATTTATCTTATGATAATATTTCTGAAATAGTTAAATTCCAAAACCCAGTTGGTAGAAGAGATATGCTTGCTATAACAGGTAATGCAAATCCAAAATTAGGTGAATTTAGTGAATCATTAAAAGAAAGAGATGCAAGTGCTACAGAACTTATCACATTTACACCACCAACAGGTATTGAAGCAGAAATAACTATAGTAACACAAGTATTAATAGTAATAATGATTGCTTTAGTAATTGTTGTAGGAGGAATCCTAGTTATTAAGAAAAAAGTTTTATAGTTAATATAAGAGAAGAAGTCTTTTAGACTTCTTCTTTTTTTGTTATAAATACTTGTCTTTTTAGATTAAATGTAATAAAATAAGGAAAAATTATCACAATATGTAAATAACTTTTTATAACATGGCATTTAATTTGACAAAAAAAGTATCAAATTTATGATTAAATTGTTTTATAAAAAGTGAGGGGTGGTTAAGGATGTTTCAAAATATTGCAGATGCAGAAAAGCAAAATGAGCAAAATCTAAAAGATTCTAGCAATGTAATTTATAGATTAAAAGAAATTTTTAAATATCAAAATATAATTATATATATACTAACTTTTTTAATGTCAACATTATCAGTAAAAGGTGAATTTACACCATTTGGCTTAGCTATGGTAGCAGCATGTGTTGGAGAAAATATACCAATTATAGGAGTATTCATAGTTGCAATACTAGGAACTTTTATAGGAAATGGAACTGCAGCCTTAGGAAATTTTATGGCAATATCTATAATATATTTTATTGTAGTATTATTGTTTAAAACAAAAATTGCAGTTGAAGATAGAAATGAGCTAATCAAAACTGGTGGAAAATTGTTTTTTGCTTCTTTTATTGTTTCGCTTATCCAAAGTATGATAAGTGTTTTTACATTATATGATACTTTTATGGGAATTATAGTAGCAGCAATGACATATGTTTTTTATAAAATATTTGTTAATGGATTAACTTTTATAAAAGATTTAAATGTTAAAAGAGCTTTTACAATAGAAGAATTAATTGCAGGAACAATAATTATTTCATTAGCAAGTGTTGCATTTAGTGAGGTTAGTATTTTTTCATTAAATGTATCTAATATAATAATGATTCTTATGATTATGGTATTAGGATGGAAAAATGGAATGCTTGTAGGCGCTGTAACAGGAATTTCTGTAGGCTTAGCAATTAGCTTTGTTGATAGTACAAGCTTTGTTCAAATATCAATGTTTGCTATATCAGGAATCTTGTCTGGAGCATTAAATAAATTTGGAAAAATAGGAGTAATATTAGGTTTCATATTAGGAAATGCAATTCTTACATATTGGGTAAGAGGTGCTTCAACTATGGTAATTTATTTTAGAGAAATCTTTGTTGCTTCAATAGGATTATTACTAGTTCCAAGTAAAATAAAAATAGAAATAGAAGATTTAATTGGAAAAAATAAATTATTAGATAATTCTGGAGATAGAAGACTAGATGGGTCAAATTCAACTGTAACTGAAAAATTAAGGACTTTATCAGATATGTTTAATGAACTATCTAAGAATACAGATAAAAGTGAAATTATAGCAAAGGAAAATGTTCTTCAAGACTTTTTAGATAATATTGAAGAAATAAAAAATAATATATTTTATGAAGCAATTTCAGAAGAAGAAAACGGAATTGCCAGAGATATATGTACTGTATTATTTGAAAACGATATTTTATTAGATAAAGATTTAGTAGAAATATTAAATCATCATAATAATATTGTTATGATGAGAGATGAAAATATAAAAAATGACTTACAAGAAATAGTAAAAATAGCAAACAGAACTTTAAAAATTTTTCAAATAAACAAAGCAAAACAAGAAGAACGTCAAAAGAACATGCAAACAATTAATGAAAGCTTAAAAACAGCTACAAAAGTAATTGATAAATGTGTTCAAGAAGTAGAAGAAAACAAAGAAGAAAATAAATTTGCACAAAAAGAACAAGAAATATATTTATTAATGAAAAACAAAAACGTAAATATAGAAAATTGTTCAGTAAGATTATTAAAAAACAACAAATATATAGTTGAATTAAAATTAGATTATTCTGATTTGAGATTAAGAGAAAAAGGAATAATGACTAATATATCTGATATTATTTCAAAAAGTTTAGGTACAAGAGTTGCATTGCAAAGAGAAAGATGTGATGAAGAGCTTGAAGAATATTATCAAATATATTCAAGTGAAGATAAATATATTCTACAAGTAGGAAGCTCAAAAATAACTAAAGAAAATAGTGATATATCAGGAGATTGCAGTTTACAAATAAAATTAGCAGATGGTAAATATTTACTTGCTATAGCAGATGGAATGGGAACGGGTGAAAAGGCTAGAGAATGCAGCAAAATAACTTTAAGATTAATGAAACAAATGTTAACTGCTGGTTTTGACAAAGAAGAATCTGTTTCAATAATAAACTCAAGAATTAATTTATTAAGTTCAACAGAAAGATATTCAACATTAGATACAACAATATTAGATTTATTTATAGGAAAAATTGAAATATTGAAAAATGGTGCTTGTTGTACTTATATAAAAAATAAAAAGAATATAAAGAAAATTGAATCAAAAAATTTACCAATAGGTGTTGTAGATAAAATAGAATTACAAGTAGAAAGTGTTGACATTGCAGATGGAGATATAATTGTTATGTGTACAGATGGAGTTTTAGATTCTAAAGACGATGATGGTGAATGGATTGAAGATTTCTTAAAAAATATTAGCACAAATAATGTGCAAAAAATAGCGGATCTTTTATTAGCTGAAGCTGTAGATAATAGCTTTGGCGTAGTGAGAGATGATATGACAGTAATAGTAAGTAAAATAGTAAAAAGAAAATAAAAACGTTGCTTAAAAAAGCAACGTTTTTTTATTATAAAATTTCATCCATTAATATTTTACATATTTTTTTTGCTGAATTTGGCTTTGCTAGTACTTTAGTTTTTTCAACCTTTTGTGCTAATCTTTCAGGATCTCTTGAAAGATTTTTTAAAGTTCTTGCTATACTATCACCTTTTTTTATCCATAAAGCAACACCATGTTTTTCAAGAAATTCAGCATTTTCTTCTTCTTGTCCTGGAATAGGATTGATTATAATCATTGGAAGATTTGATGCTAAACATTCTGTTACTGTAAGACCACCAGCTTTAGTTATAACGGCTGAAGATATACTCATTAATTCAGGAACTTTATCAGTATATTCTAAAAGTTTTACTCTATCACTTGAATTTGTTTGATCAATAAGTTCTTGAAATTTCTTTTTCATTTTTCTATTTTTTCCTGAAATTGCAACAACTTGTAAATCTTTAAATAATCTAATTAAAACTTTTAACATCATTACAGTATTGTTTCTGCCTAATCCGAATTCACCTCCAGCGAAAAATAATACTGTTTCTTTATCTGGAGTAAGATCGAAATTTTTATGAATTTCTTCTTTATCAAATTTGTCTAAGAACCTATCAGAAATAGGAATTCCTGTAACAAATATTTTTTGATCATGAATACCCTCTGCAATCATAGCTGATTTCATTTGAGGATTGGCTACAAAGAAATAATCATTGTATTGTGATAAAACTAACCATTGATCATGAATATGATAATCTGTGAGGATTGTCGCAAGTTTACAATCAATTTTTTCAGTTTCTTTAAGCATAGCACACATTTGAGTTGCAAATGGGTGAGTAGATATAATTAAATCTGGTTTTAATTCTTTCATTAATAAGTTTAACTTATAAGACATAAGTTTGTTAGTTGTTGTACTTATGTGAGAAATTGGTCCATTTCTAGCACTTTTATAAACATGTTTCCAAACCCAAGGCACTTTTTTAGCCAATTCTTTGTAGGCTTCTGTTGAAACTTTGTTAACATATTTATTTATATATTCGATGCAGTCTACCATAACAACATCTACTTCATTTTTATATTGATTTTCTATTTGTTTGCAAATTGTTTTAGCAGCAGATAAGTGACCACCGCCATAAGCACCATATAAAATAAGTACTCTTTTCATGATTTTTCCTTTCGAAACTCGAAGTTTCTTTTATTATAATGAAATATTATATCACCAAAATTGAAAAAATTCAATTAATAAAAGTATAAATCTTCTATATTTGGAAACTATAAGAAAAAACTGAAGGAGAGTAATATGAAAAGTGATTTTAAAGGAAGAATAATGCTGATTTTTATTATTTTATTGACTACTTTATGTGTTGCAACAGGTTATTATGCTTTTTCTTTAAGAGAAAAATATAACAACACAAATAATAATAATTACACAGAAGCTTTTAGTAATTTAGTAAATTATGTAGATAGTGTAGAAAATTATTTAGCAAAAGCGATGATTTCTAAAAGTAATGAACATGGTGCTCAAACATTAAATCAAATATGGCGAGACTCTGGACTTGCAATGGTATATTTATCAAGAATACCGCTTAAAGATGATGGATTATCACAAACAGCAAAATTTTTAAATCAAGTTAGTGATTATGCATATTCATTGTCAAAGAAGAATATAGATGGGAAACTACTAGAAGAGGAAGATTTTAAAAATTTAGAAACATTGCATAGTTATAGTGTAAGTTTGAAAAATACATTAAATCAACTATCAGAAGATTTATATAATGGAAATATTAATTGGGATAATTTGAATTCAGAAGCAGACACAACACTTGCTCAAGCAGTAGATAATATGAATGTGTTTTCTAATATAGATCAAAATTTAAATGAGTTTGAAGGATTGATTTATGATGGAGCATATTCTGATCATGTAAATAAAAAAGAAAAAATGGGATTAACAGGGGAAAACATTAGTATAGAAGAAGCAGAAAAAATCTTGAAGAGATTTATAGGGGAAGAATATATAGAAAAAATAAATGAAAATGGATTAATAGAAAATGCAGATATACCATCATATGATTTTGTTGTTAATTTGAAAAATAGAAAAGAAGTTTACAGCTTAATGATTTCACAAAAAGGTGGACATATTGTTGAAAGTTCTATAGACAGAGAAGTGTTAGAAGAAAAAATATCTCAAGCAGAGGCAAATGATATTGGAAAAGCATATTTAGCAGATAAAGGTTTTGAAAATATGAAAGAGACTTATTTTATAAAACAAGGAAATATTGTTACTGTGAATTATGCTTACAATGATAATGGAATAATTGTATATCCAGATTTGATAAAAGTAAGAATTGCTTTAGACAATGGAGAAATTCTTGGGATAGAAACTTCAGGATATTTGAATTCACATTATGGAAGGGAATTTTCTGTTCCTAAAATTACTATTGATGAAGCAAGAAATATATTAAACGAAAAGTTAGAAATAATGTCAGAGGGGATTGCTGTAATCCCAACTAAATGGAAAACTGAAATAGTTTGCTATGAGTTTAAAGGGAAGGTTAAAGATAAGGAATTCTTAGTGTATATAAATTGTGATACAGGAAAAGAAGAAGATATATTGGTTATATTAGATACACCAGGAGGAACATTAACAATGTAAATAATAATTTAACTGAGAGCTAATTAAATCTAACTAACAAATTATTATTTATTAAATAAAAGTGAATTTCTGCCTAAAAAATATTGAAATTGTAACAATATTGTTATAATATAATAGCGAGTAACAAAAACTGTTAATTTGAATAAATTATAGTAATAAAATTCCACAAATTGTTACGGATTTGTGGATTACATATAGGAGGAAAATTTGCAAGTTAAGATAAATGATTGGAATATAAATTATGAAGTAATTGGCGAAGGCAATCCAGTAATATTATTGCATGGATGGTTAGCAAATTTAGAAACAATGAGACCAATTGCAAATAATTTATGTCAAAATTTCAAAGTTTATTTAGTAGATATTGTAGGATTTGGAAAAAGTGATTTACCAGAACACCCATTAACAACAGATGACTTTGGTAATTTTCTAAAAGATTTTATAGAAACTTTAGAAATAAAAAATCCGATCTTAATAGGACATTCTAATGGTGGAAGAATGATAATAAATGCAGTTGGTAGAGGATTAGTTTCACCAAAAAAAGTTGTTCTAATAGATAGTGCCGGAATAAAACCAAAAAGAAGTTTTGAGTATTATCTAAAAGTTGGATTTTATAAAACAGGAAAATTTATTCTTAATTTATTACCAAACACAAAAGGAATTAAAGAATTTAAAGAAAAAATGCGTAATAAAGTCGGATCAGATGACTATAAAGCATCTGCAAATGTACTAAAAGAAACAATGAAATTAATTGTAAATGAAGATTTATCTCATTTATTACCAAAGATTAGTGTTCCAACTTTATTGTTTTGGGGAAGTTTAGATACAGCCACTCCAATAGCAGATGGAAGAAAAATGGAAAAATTGATTCCAGATTGTGGATTAATTGAATATGCGGGTTCAACACATTTTTCATATTTGGAAAATATTAATAATTGCAACGCAGTATTAAACGAATTTTTTAAAAACGATAAATAAAAGGGGAATTGCTAATGGAAAAAGTTTTGTTAAACTTTAGTTTATTTTTAATATTAATTTATTTTTACAGAATTACAAGACATGGATTACATATTTTACAATTAGAGAATTACTATATAGATAGATATGCAAAATGGATGCAAAGATGTATAAAAAAAGTATTAAATCCAAGAGCTATCATTACTTTATTAATAGCAAGTGTGTTAATAATTGCATCTATATTTAATTCAAAATTAGTAATACCAAGTTTTGTAGTAGAAATATTTGTATTATTATATTTGATTTTTAGTTTCAAAAAACAAAAAGAAAAGAAAGCATTTGTTGTTACAGCTAGAATAAAAAGAGTGTACACAACATATTTAATATTGTTTGCAATTCTTGCTGTATGTGCAAATATATTTAATTATAAAATTGTACTTACAGTAGCAAATATATTATCAATTTTTGCTTATGGTTTTGTTTATATAGTAAGTATTATAAATAAACCAATAGAAAAATATATAAGACACGGATTTTGCAAAAAAGCAAAAACAAAATTGAACGAAATTCCAGGACTTAAAGTTGTTGGTGTAACAGGAAGTTATGGAAAAACAAGTACAAAATATGTTGTAAATACAATTCTTTCTCAAAAATATAATACATTAATGACACCAGAAAGTTATAATACAACAATGGGAGTTGTTAGAACAATTAATGAAAAGTTAACATCTATGCATCAGTTATTTGTATGTGAGATGGGAGCAAAATATGTTGGAGATATCAAAGAGATAACAGATATTGTAAATCCAACTTATGGAATTGTTACAGCAATAGGGCCTCAACATTTAGATACATTTAAAAGTTTAGACAATGTAAGAAAAACTAAATTGGAATTAGTTGATAGTCTTCCAGATGATGGTATCGCTTTTGTAAATTGGGAAGATGAAAATATTAGAAATTCTAAAATTACTAAAAATATGGTGAAATTTGGGCTTTCAAAAGATGCTGATTATTATGCAACAAATATTGACATAACAGAAAGAGGTTCAACATTTGATGTTGTAATACCAGGAAAAGAAAGTATCAAAATTAAAACAAGATTATTAGGTGATTTAAATATATTAAACATAGTTGGTGCTGTGGCAATTGCAGATAAATTAGGGTTGACACCAGAAGAAATAAAAGTAGGTGCAAAATATATAAGACCAGTACCACACAGACTAGAATTAAAACAAAATCCTAATGGAAGTATTATCATAGACGATGCATATAATTCAAATATAAAAGGAGCAAAAATGGCTCTTGATGTATTGAAATCTTTTGAACATAAAAAAAGAATATTAATAACACCAGGTATTGTTGAATTAGGAGATAAGCAAACTGAAATTAATCAAGAATTAGGAAGAAAAGCAGCAGATAGCTGTGATTTCATTATATTAGTTGGTGCAGCTCAAGCAGTTCCAATTTATAATGGAATAAAAGAAAAACATTACCCAGAATCAAATGTTTTTATTGCTAAAAACTTACAAGAAGCATTAAGTAAAATGAATGAGATTCTAACTAGAGATAGTGTTGTATTATTGGAAAATGATTTACCAGATAATTATCTATAAAATCAAAGTTCGAACAATAGTAGATTCTGCTATTGTTTGAATTTGTATTAAAGAGAAAATCAATTAAAAATATAAATTAATTGAAAAAAGGAGAGAAAGATGAAAATAAAAGTAGGTGTATTTTTTGGAGGAAATTCAGTTGAACATGAAATTTCTGTAATTACAATGAATCAAGCTATTTCTAGCTTAGATCCAGAAAAATATGAGATAGTTCCTATTTATATTGCTAAAAATGGAGTAATGTATACAGGAGATGATCTATTAGATCTATATTCTTTTAGAGATATGGAAGTATTATTAAAAAGATGTTATCAAGTTGCTGTTGTAAATGATGGTAAAGCAGTTAAAGTTGTAAGATGCCCTGCACCTTGGATTGGAAAAAGAGTTTTAAATACAATAGATGTTGCATTCCCAATTGTTCATGGAACAAATTGTGAAGATGGAACAATTGCTGGATTTGTAACATTACTTGGAATTCCTTTTGTAGGACCAGATATTTTAGCATCAAGTATTGGAATGGATAAAATAATCCAAAAGAAAGTTTTAAGACAATCAGGAATACCAGTAGTAGACTTTGTTGCATTTTATTCAGTAGAATACATAAAAGACGAAGAAAAAATATTAAAAGATGTAGAAGATAAACTAAATTATCCAGTTATTGTAAAACCTGGAAATTTAGGATCAAGTGTTGGAATTAGAAAAGCTAAAAACAAAGTAGAATTAGAAGAAGCAATTGAATTTGCTATGGAATTTGCAGATAGAATTATAGTTGAAAAAGCTGTAGAAGATTTAAAAGAAATAAACTGTTCAGTTATAGGAAATTTAACTGAAACAGAAGCTTCTATTTGTGAAGAACCATTCTTCTCTGACGAAATATTAAGTTATGCAGATAAATATATTGGAGATGGAAAATCAAAAGGTGGGACAATTTCTGCAGGATCAGGAAAAATGGGTGCTCCAAAATTAGGAGGAGAAAAAGCTGGTGCAAAAGGTGGAAATACACAATTTGCAAACAAAAAGATACCAGCTGATATAAGCAAAGAAAAAACAGAAGAAATACAAAAATTAGCTCAAGATGTATTTAGAGTTTTAGGATGCAGTGGGGTATCTAGAATCGACTTTTTAATAGACCAAAAAGAAGATAAAATATATGTAAACGAAATTAATACAATACCAGGTGCTTTATCTTATTATTTATGGGAAGCCACAGGAAAACCATTTGAAAAAGAACTAGATGAAATAATAGATATTGCTATAAAACGTCATAGGGATAAAGAAAAATTAACATTTTCATATGACCAAAATATACTTGCAATGCAAGGTGGAACAAAAGGAGCAAAAGGCGGAAAAACTGGAAAATTTTAAAAAAATAACGGGATAAATTACTTCACAAACAAAAAGTGAAATGATATAATCAATTTGGATTTATAAAAGTTCGGGGGATGTTGAAATGATTTTTAAAGATTATTATAAAATATTAGGGTTACCAAATAATAAAGTAACAATGGCACAAATAAAAACTGCTTACAGAGAACAAGCAAAAAAATATCATCCTGATGTAAACATACAAAATAGCAGAAACGAAGAACGTTTTAAAGATATAAATGAAGCATATAGAGTTCTTTCAGATAGTTTAAGTAAAAGAAAATACGATAGAATGTGGCACAGAACTATAGGAAAGAAAAATGCATCATACGAAGAAAGCAAAAGAAATAAAGACTCTATATCAAGTGATTTTTTCAATATGTTTTTCGGAAGTACTGCAAATACGGAAACTGATAATAAAACAAAAGGGAAAAAAGCAGCTTGTAGAGGAGAAAATGTAGATACAGAAATAAATATTTCAATAGAAGATGCTTTTAGAGGAAAAGAGCAAACTATTGGAGTGAGAACTGTTGAAGGAAAATTAAAGAAATTTAAAGTGCAAGTTCCGGCTGGAATTCAAAACAATGAAAAAATAAGAATTGTTGGTCAAGGAAAACCAGGAACAAATGGTGGAAAAAATGGAGATTTATTCATAAGAGTTAAGATAAAAGATGATAATCGTTTTTCTCTTGACGGTTATGATTTAAAAACAAACTTATATTTAACACCATGGGAAGCAGCACTTAGTACGAAAGTTGTAATAAATGGTATAAACGAAGATGTTTCTGTATACGTGCCATCTGGAATCCAAAGTGGTGAGAAAATAGAAATAGAAAACAGAGGATATAAAGATGGAAAAGGTGGAAGAGGAAAATTAATTTTAGAGACCCGAATAATGATTCCTAAAAAGCCAAATGAAGAGGAAATGAAACTGTTTAAAGAATTTGAAAAATTATCAAAATTTAACCCAAGAAATAGTTAACATAAATTCAAAAAATGATTGACTTTTATTAGTCGTTAGGATATAATAATTATGTTATAAAGCAAAAGAAAAAAGTCACATTTGTAAGAAACTTTTAAAGGAGTGTAAATAAATGGTTGGAGATAACTTACAAGGAAAATATTTTAGTATTACTGATCCCTCAAATATTACTACAGTAATATATCAAATTAACAAAACAGAAAGAGAATTTGCTAAGAGTGGACCAAAATATACAGTTGAAAGATTAGAATTTTCAGAAGAATTTATTGGAGAAAAAAAGAAGAAAACTTTTTTTGTTGAAAATCCTGCGCCAGAGGGAAATCCTCTTGTGATTTTATCGTTTTCAAAAGAAAAAGTTATAGTTAACATGGGGTATTTAGACTATGATATAGTAAAAATATCTAAAAAACCTATGCCTATGAAATTCCAAACTTTATACAATGAAGAAGAAACAGATTATAAGGATTTTGCTTATACTCCAAATATGCAAAGACCAATTTCAATTATCGATCCTGAAACGGGAGAAGAAATTAAACCAATTTTATACTTTGATGAAGAAACAAATGAAGTAAAAGGAAAATGTAAATTAAAACCTTATAAAAAATATTTTGCGTTCGAAATAAGAGAAGATAAAAAAATGAAATAAAATAAAATAATGACTAGAGAGCCGAAAGGAGATTGTATTTATGGGTACAAATACTACAGGAACAAGTGTGAGTAGTGGTGAAATGGAAGTAAAAACTGTGAGAAACAGTGATGTTGAAGCGGAAAAAATGAAAAATGGATATGGGTCTGCTGTATTTACAGCTGTAGAGATGGCACCTTTATTAGATAATTACAAAGAATCAAGTGATCCAAATGCAAGTGGAGATTCTGGAAATAATTCTACAAAAAAATCTGATTATCTAATTATAGGTAATACAATGATAATGAGATTTAGAGAGAAAATCCAAGATATAATAAATGGAGTTGCTTTAAAATTCAAAGGACCAAAAGCAAAAGGCGAAAAAGAAACAAAGAGAAAAATGGAAGATAAAGAAACTCTTGAACAACCTTCAAAAGAGGATGGTCCAGAAAACAGATAACCAACTCTTTTTACTAAATACTACTTAAGAAAAGGTGAAAAAAGATGGGATTTTTTGATAAATTAAAATCAGCAGTAAGAAAAATAAAAGGAAAATTAATTGCATATGGCATTTTAGTCTTAATAATCGTATTATGGCTAGTAATGCCATTTTGTGTTGCAAAAATTAATTCAGATATTGCAGCAGGAATAACAATAACACAAAATTTGACAGATGCAACTTGGTGGAGCACATTCATTATGGAAATGGGTACTGGTATATCAAGACCATGGGAAAAAATACCAATGTGCTTTCAAGAACAATATTTTATGATGTTCTTGACAACAATGAAATGGGTTTTAATACTATCTGCATTTTTTGCGTTAATAGGTATTGCAAAAGCATTTCCAAAACATGAATACCAAGATATTGAAAACGGTTCAAGTGATTGGTGTGAAGGTGGAGAACAATATAAGGTATTACATAAAAGTAAAGGTATTGTTTTAGCAGAAAAGAACTATTTACCAGTTGATAAACGTGGTAACGTAAACGTATTAGTTGTACGGAGGTTCTGGTGCTGGTAAATCTGCTTCTTACGTTATACCAAATGCTTTACAATTATTAGGATCATATGTATTTACAGACCCTAAAGGTGAATTATATGATAAAACTGCAGCATATTTTGAATCAAAAGGATATGAAGTAAAAGTATTAAATTTAGTTCACCCACAAAATAGTGATGGATACAATCCTTTACATCATATAAATAATGAAATTGACGTAGATATTATAGCTAACACAATTGTTAAAGGACAAGGTGATGGTGGAAAAAGTTCAGACCCATTCTGGGATGATATGTCTGAAATGTTAATGAAAGCATTAATTTATTACTTAAAAGCAACAAGACCTTTGGAAGAACAATCTTTAGCAAGTTGTTCAGAACTTGTTAGAACAGCCAACAGCAGTGGTGGAGATAACCTACTTACAAACTTGATGAATCAATTACCATTTGATCATCCAGCTAGAATGTATTATAAAAACATAGAAATGTTACCTGAAAAAACTTTTGGTTCTGTACTTGGTACATTACAATCAAAACTAGGTAAATTTGACTCAAGAGAAATTGCAGAAGTAACATCAACAAATACAATAGATTTTACTGATATTGGTAGAAAGAAAACAGCTGTATTCGTTATATCATCAGATACACATACAGCATATGACTTCTTACTTACAATATTCTTCTCACAAATGATTCAACAATTATATGATTTTGCTGATATGAGTGGTGGTGCACTTCCAGTACCTACATATTTCATACTAGACGAGTTTGCTAATATTGGACAAATTCCAGACTTTGATAAAAAGATATCTACATCAAGAAGTAGAAAACTATCTTTCAGTGTTATTCTACAAAACTTAGATCAATTGGAAGCTGTTTATAAAGAAGCATATGAAACAATTATCGGTAACTGTGATACTCACCTTTTCTTAGGATCTAACTCACAAAAAACAGTTGAGTATTTCTCTAAAGCACTTGGTGAAAAAACAATTACAAGAGATAACGTTTCTGTAAATAAAGATAGAGAAGACTGGAAACAAGGTAAGAGTGAGTCAGACCAAATTATGGGTAGAGCTCTTATGACAGCAGACGAATTAAGAAGAATGGATAATGATTTATGTATTATCTACGAAAAAGGTATAAAACCAATTAAGGCAAATAAATATTACTACTTTAAATATCCAGAAGGAAAATTAGTTAGTAAATTTAAAGCAGATCACAATAATGTTCATGTTGAAAGAGGTGTATGGAGAAAATACAATCCATATAATCCATATGTTGAAGGATCAGAAGATGGAGGATCTCCAAATGGTGGAGGCGCAGCAAATTCTTTAGAATCACTTGATGATTTATTTGCTGATGATCCAGAAGAAGTTAATGTAGCTAGTCCAATTTTAGATTCAGATTCAAAAAATGAATCAAGCTCTGGACCAATAATGTCTCCAGAAGAACAAAAAGAAGAAGAAAAAAGACAAGCTGAATTAATAGATATTCAAAAAGAACTAGAAGCAAAATTTGATGAACTATTTGGTTCAATAGATTCTGATGATTAATAAGAAAGATAGCTCGAAAGAGCTATCTTTTTTTATTTTTATTATAAATTTATTTAATAAAATAATGATTATTTATAATAAAAATTTAATAGAAACAAAAGAATAAATGTTCGCTGAATTATTGACTGTAAAAATTTAATGTGATAAAATTTAATAACTAATGAAAAGGAGAGAACTAATGAGATTTGTACATATTGCAGATATGCATTTTGATATTCCATTTACTTCTTTAAACAACAAAGAAGATCTCGGAGAAAAAAGAAGATTAGAACAACGTAATGCATTAAAAAGAATAATTGAATATATAAAAGAAAATCATATTGAATATTTATTTATAGCAGGAGATTTATACGAACACGAATATATAAGAAAATCAACAATAGATTATATTTCAAAATTATTTGATGAAATACCAAATACAAAGATTTTCATAACACCAGGAAATCATGATCCATACATTAAAAATTCTTATTATGATACATATGAATTTGGTGAAAATGTATATGTTTTTAGTAATTCAAGAATAGAAAAATATGAAGACGAAAATGTTAATATTTATGGAATGGCTTTTACAGAATTTTTTATGGAAGAATCACCATTAGAGAAAATATCAATTCCAAAATCTAATAAACCAAATATTCTTATAGCTCATTGCGATTTAAATGGGGCAAAAGACAAAGAAGGATTTTCATATAACCCAATTCTTGAATCGAAATTAAATTCGCTAGAATTTGATTATGTGGCTTTAGGGCACATACATAAAAATAATATAGAAAATACAAATAACATATATTATCCAGGATCAACGATTTCTTTAGGTTTTGACGAATTAGGTGAACATGGAATGATTGTTGGAGACGTAACTAAAGAAAGAGTAAAAATAGATTTTGTTAAAGTAGATGAAAGATGTTTTGAAGAAATAAGACTAAAAGTAGATGATTTTGCAACAAAAGAAGATTTAATAGATCATGTTCTTAACTTAAATTTAGATGACAACAACTTATATAAACTAATTTTAATAGGAAATAGAAACTTTGAAATTAATATTAGAGAAATTGTAAGAGTAGTTTCAAGAGAAAATGTTTTAAAAATAAAAGATTGTACGAAAATTAATTATGACTTAGAAGAACTTTCAAAGCAAAAAAACTTAAAAGGTATTTTTGTAAAAGAAGTTTTAGAAATGTACAATAAAGGATTATGTACAGAAGAAGAATATCAAAAAGCTATTGAAATTGGATTAGAAGCTATGTAAGGAGAGGAATACAATTGAAAATAAATAACTTAAAAATAAATGGATTTGGAAAATTAAAAGATAAAGAAATTGAATTTTCAAATGGAATTAATATAGTATATGGAGAAAATGAAGCAGGAAAATCAAGTATGCTTAAATTTATAACAAGTATGTTTTATGGTGCTTCTAAAAATAAAAATGGAAAAGAAATTTCTGATTTTGATAAATATAAACCATGGCAAACGGAAGAGTTTTCTGGGAAAATAGAATATAAATTAGATAATGGAGAATCATTTGAAGTTTTTAGAGAATTTAAAAAGAAAAATGCAATAATATATAATTCTAAAAAAGAAGATATATCAAAAAACTTTAGAATAGATAAAACAAAGGGAATTGAATTTTTTGAGGAACAAACTGGAATTGATGAAGAAACATTTTATAATACAGCAATAACAGAACAAGAAGGAATAAAATTAAGTAGATCTAGTCAAAATAGTATTGTTCAAAAAATAAGTAATTTAGTTTCTTCTGGAGATGATAATATTTCATATAAAAAATCATTAGAAAAAATAAGTAAAAGGCAAAATGAAGAAGTAGGAACAGAAAGAACCTCACAAAGACCAATAAATAATGTAGAAACAAAAATTAGAAAATTATTAGATCAAAAGAGAAATTTAGAATTATATAGAGAAAATATATATGATAATTCTATAGAAAAAGAACAACTAAAACTTGAAGAAAAAGACGAAGAAA